>CAYNKU010000251.1:0-3860 GCA_964397865.1 uncultured Pirellulales bacterium
GGGAGATATTTAATATAAATTACTGTATCTGCTTATATGGCAATATGTTATCACTGTTAGTAAAATCGTAACTTGCGTTGTAGTATTAAAATAAAACGAAAGGAAAAGACAAGTGTATAAGATTGCTGTGATTCCTGGTGACGGGACCGGTCCTGAGGTAACGGTCGAAGCTGTTAAAGTATTGAATGCTACCGCCGACAAGTTCGGCTTCAAGCTCGATATGACTGAATTCGATTTCGGCGGTGAAAGATACAAGAGAACCGGGGAAACGCTCCCCGACAGCGCGGTAGAGCAGCTGCGCGGGTTCGACGCTATCCTGCTGGGCGCGATAGGTCATCCTGACGTCGCCCCGGGTATTCTCGAAAAAGGCATTCTGCTGAAGGCCCGATTCGAGCTCGATCAATATATCAATCTGCGGCCTGTGAGGCTTTTTCCCGGCGTCGAAACCCCTCTGAAAGACAAGGGGCCTGAAGATATCGATTACGTGGTAGTTCGCGAAAATTCGGGCGATGCTTATACGGGTACGGGTGGGCTGACCATGAAGGGTACCGCCAGCGAGGTTGCGGTTCAATCGGCGGTGTATTCGCGATTTCAGGTTGATCGCTGTTTGAAGTACGCGTTCGAGTACGCCGGGAAATGGGGGAAAAAGGCCCGCGGCAAAGGTGTCAACAACACGCTGGCGCTTTGCGGGAAGACGAATGTGCTCACCTATATCTATGACCTCTGGGAACGGGCATTTCACGAGATGGGCGAGGCTGAATATCCCGATATTACAAGAGAATATTATCACGTCGACGCGACGTGTATGTGGATGGTGAAAAACCCGGAATGGTTCGATGTTATCGTTACGGGCAATATGTTCGGCGATATCATAACCGACCTTGGCGCGATCACTCAGGGCGGTATGGGCATTGCCGCGGGCGGAAATATCAATCCCGGGGGCGTTAGTATGTTCGAGCCTATCGGCGGAAGCGCTCCGAAATATACGGGCAAGAATGTTATCAATCCTCTCGCCGCTGTCTGCGCGGCCCAGATGATGCTTGAAACACTCGGCGAAGAGGCGGCTGCGAAAAAGATGGACGATGCAGTAAGATTCGTCACCGCCAATAAACTAAAATCCCTCGCCGCGGGGAAAATGGGCTATTCCACAACCGAGGTCGGCGATCTTTTAGCTGAGAAGGTTGCTGAATAAAGAATTTGGATTCTGGATAAACAAAGGCCCGATTGATTATGGAATGTAAAAAAGAAAAGAACCTGGAAAATTGCAACTGTTCTTATCCGGGATGCAGTAACAAGGGTATCTGCTGTGATTGTCTTCGTTCCCATTTGTTAAACAAGGAGTTGCCGGGCTGCTGTTTTCCTGACGATGTTGAAAAGACCTATGACCGCAGCTTCGGGGCGTTTGCGAAGGCCTGGAATCTATGACCGGCTAACCTGTCCGGTTTAAAACTCGAATTTTTTGCCTGTCAGTCGTTCATAGCCTTCGATATATTTTGCGCTGGTTTTAGCGACGATGTCGTCGGGCAGTTCGACGCCGGGGCCGGATTTATCGAAGTTTATGCTCTCGAGATAGTTCCTGACGAATTGTTTGTCGAAGCTTTCCTGGTCCCTGCCCGGCTGGTATTTATCGGCGGGCCAGAAACGCGAAGAATCGGGCGTTAGGACCTCATCTATTAAAATGAGTTTATCCTCGAACAGTCCCCATTCGAATTTCGTATCCGCTAAAATTATTCCCCTGTTTTGGGCGTATTCGCCGGCCTTTTGAAAAATATCTATGCTCTTGTCACGAATATAACAGGCGGCATCGAGGCCTATCATTTTCGTGCACCGCTCGAAACTTATATTTTCGTCATGTTCGCCGACCTCGGCCTTTGTGGCCGGGGTAAATATCGGTTCGGGCAGTTTTTCGCACTGCTTGAGGCCGGCGGGCAGCTTAACGCCGCAGACGCTTTGGCTCGCCTGGTATTCCTTCCAGCCCGAGCCCGCGAGGTATCCCCTGATTACACACTCGACCGTCAACGGCCTGACCTTTTTGACCAGCATACTCCTGCCGGTGAGTTGGTCGCCGTGTTCGCAGAAAGGCTCCGGGAAACTCGCCACATCCGTAGTTATCAGGTGATGCTCGATTTGGTCGGCTAAAAAATCGAACCAGAAACACGAAATCCGGGTCAGCACCGCGCCCTTATCGGGTATGCCGTTAGCCATGATAACGTCGAAAGCGCTTATTCGGTCGGTCGCGACTATCAGCAACTTGTCGCCGAGGTCGTATATATCGCGTACCTTGCCCCGCTTTGGTTCCCGGCCGGCTATATTTGTTCGCAGAACTACGTTTGCCATAAAAATTCCTTTCCTTATCTTACACGTGCTACGTTCTTAAAAAAACTTATCAAGCCGGAATCATTGACCTTCTTCTATCTTCGAATCGAGATACGCCAGCGTCGCTTTCTTTGCCTGCTCGATGTCATCGGTCTGCGGCAGAAATTCGGTTATTCTTTCCAGGTACTTTCTCTGCTTTATTCGCCTGAGCGCAGCAGCGAAGTTCACATCATAAATCCAGCCCAACTGCATAAGCTTCATATCGTTCCATGTCCGCAGCCGGGAGTAATCTAATCGCCTGCCATCGAGGACCGCTTTTACAACCTCCGCTGAATATCCGGGCTCGTCGGGCAGTTCTATCTCCAGTCTGAAACCTTCCGGGTTCCTCCTGTGCTCGGTATAATAGTCGATCACCACCTTATAGATATCCAGCTTATCGGCGTCCCGGATCAGTTGTGAGAAGAGCCTGCATTGGCCGTTCAGGTTCTCCGGCAGTTGCTTTGCGCCGTGATACTCGATCGCTTTTTTTATAAGGCTTTTTTCGCTCTCTTCGACGTCTCTTAAAACGTTTTCGCTGTCGAGCACTTCTAATGCCAGCTTGCTGTGATCGACGCTTCTCGGGTCGTGATAGGTCCGATACCTTGTAAACTGCTCGAATCGCCCGATGTCATGGAGCAGTGCGATTACCTGTGCTATGCGCCGCTGATTCGCATCGAGGTCCAATTGTTCCGCCAGGTAGTCCATTTCCTCGCACACACGTCTGCTGTGATCCTCTTTGAGTTTTATATTGGCGTTGACATAATCGTCATCGCCGTAAAAGGTTGCCACATAATCGGAAAACCACCGCTCGAATTTTTCGACCTGCTCTTGCTTCATAATCTTTCTCCGAGAACAACACCAAGGCGATAATTTACAATAAACCTTGGCCCTATTGCCACAATCTTTTGCAAAAAATTCGAAATCGACCCTTAAAAAATTCACACTTCGCATTTATAATCGTTTCAAAGCCGTTAGTATAAGAGTTTCTTATTGAAAAGATTAACAGGAGAAAAACATGCCTACTGTAAAAGATGTAGTCGTGAGAAAGCCTTCCGAGGCTGAAACACAGACCTGCAAATCCTGGCCCATCTGGCAGTGTGAGCCCAGCACATTCGACTGGCAGTATACCCAGCAGGAGACCTGCCTTATCATCGAGGGAGAAGTTACCGTAAAAGACGCTGAGGATTCGGTATCATTCGGCCCGGGCGATCTGGTTGTATTTCCCTGCGACCTCGAATGTACCTGGCACATCGACAAGGCCGTCAGGAAGCACTACAGCTTCGACTGAAAAAGGTTTTCTTCCAAACCGGCTGATTGTGAAACGGCCGCTGGGTTTTAGAGCCTACCCGAATAACCCGATCTACTACGGCCGGCTGCGAAGAGCGATGCCTGCGTTGTCGGGCCAAAATCGTCCTCGAAATAGCTCAGGCTATACCTGCGGCGATTTTGGCCCTGCCGCCTTGGCCTCGAACTTCTCGCTCGGCCTCGTAACGACAGTGTTATCC
>CAYNKU010000252.1:0-3847 GCA_964397865.1 uncultured Pirellulales bacterium
GAGCCCATCCAGGGGTATGGTAGTCTGCTAAGGGAGCCCAGATAGCTAAGGCTAGCATCCTTGAGACGGTGAGGGCTTACACCTCGAGCAGGTTGCTCAAGCTTTTTCTCACACGACTAGAGTGGTACAAATCCACATTTACTGCTGCAACTCCGAGGGGAAACTACCATATAATCCGACAAGAGGGTGGAATGTGTAATTAAGGTAACGATTGCTTGTTCTGTCACCACTTTGAACAAAAGTCATTTCTGTTCAATTCCATTTGTCTCTCTAAAATCATAGCTGCGTTCCGCTAATGGAAGAGACCCTGTAATCAAAAATGGGTGGTTCTTGACGTTGAGTAATGGTTTTCATTTTAGTAGATGGCATAGTGGCTTCTCTTGGCGCTACGCTGCTCCCTAGAGTACTGGTAGAGGGTCATCAGGGGTCGGATATCTCCGCCATGGACGCCTTCCAGCCAGCGCCAGTGAGACGGTAGAATACTCGAGAAGGAGCCGGTGGATAATCGTCCTGAATGGCTGATGGCTCAGTCTTGCCAGTCAACTCTCCCTTTAGAAACCAGCGAAATTCAGGAATTCCTCCTTAGTATAAGCCACTTGCTCAAGTCGGCTGAGCTTATTTCCTCGAATACGTGCAAAATCAGCGATTCTAACGACGTGTCTCCGATGACGACCAGTAGAAGAGGACATCTGCCGGGAGCAACGCCATGAAGCAGTACTTTGTGAGTTATGTTTATCTTTGCGCTTTTTTGTGCCGCAAAGCGACGAAAGGAGACTAAAGGGATGAAGATTTCGCCAGGCAAACGAGCCGTAAACTTTAAACAGGCGACCGGCTTGGCTTTTCAGGACGCTGGGGCTGGTGATATGTCAGCCGCTGTTGCCGACTTACTTGTCTCACTCGTGGATGCCACCAAACTCCGCACCGAGGCTGAGAAAAGCATCTTAGCCGCCGTTCGAGGCAAATACAGGGCGAAGCCCACATGGCAGGGCAAATGGTGGTACGTTCCGGTCCCGACGCTCAGTTATGAGGCCAGGGATATTCCGCATCTAAAAATCGAAAGTAAGACATGTCTGGTAGCAGCAGTAGAGATCGAGACAACCGATGATTCTTATTCGGTAACAATGGTAGGAACAATAGGCAAGGCTGAGACACTGATTGTCCCTATGGTTTTCCTTCAGGCCATACTGGACGATGACTTAGGGCGATTTAGCATATTGTCCAGGAGCAGTAGCCACACTACCTGGGAAATACCGGGGGCTAAACCAGTCCAGCTCCCCAATGACTTTATCAATAAACTCACTGAGATTTTCAAGCGGAAATCTGTGGGGATGTGGTTAAGCGACTTTGGCCGCCAGGGTATGAGTGTGTCACCTCTGGTAATGGGAAGCCTGCTCGGGTTGCAGTTTCAGGGAACTGCCCAGCCTGTACCACTGGCACAACAGCCATGCACTCCCGAGAATTTAGTCGCCGCTCTCGAAGCAATGGCTTACGCGACACAAGAGGCCTGGGAGATGGTGAGGCGCGCCTCACCCGATCTCAGAGCTGACCATACACTGGAGGAAGGCGTCCGTATAGTTCTGCGACATGCGAAAGGAGAATAGTATGAATTGCGAATTCACACTCGACGAAGTAAAAGAGGTTATCAGGACAGCCCGAGTCTTCTGCCCCAGCTTCAGCGAGAGCCAGTACCAGCACCTGATGACGCTAGGAAAGCGGCTGGACGACTCCGGTTACCTTCAGGCGGTTCATGCCCTCGCTCGATTGGAGAAAGAGAAGGGGATACCCTGTACTGTAGCTCTCGATGCCTATAACCAACTGCTAGCGGAGAAGGAACAACTGGCGGGTGAATTAGCTGGCTTTAAGCAGGAGCTTGCTGCACAGCAAAATGCGAACCGGGAGGCGGAACACAGGTTTCGTCAGCTAAATGAAGACATTAAAAAGGCAAGACAAGAGTTACAGACAGTCCGGGCAGAACGCCAAAGGGAGGAAAAAGAACTACTGGCTTTCAAAAAGAAAGCTGAGAGGGAAAGGAAGCAGGTCGACGAGGGTGTCGCGCAATGTCGGGAAAAGGCGAAGGTGACTGAAGAGCAGGTAGCCACTGCGGGTCAGCTAATCGCCGAGGTGGAAAGCCGCGGCCTTACCTTGAGATTGCTCCTTGACCTATGCCAGGAATTTGCGGGGCATGAGAATGCAAGAGAGGAGTTGTCCATAGCGCTAATCGAGCACCATACGCTCAGTAACCATATTGCTAACTTGAAAGAGCAGGGTGAAGTCCAGAAGAAAGCGCTGAAGCTAGACTTGGACAGACTAAAATCAGAAAAAGACAGAAGTCAGGCGGACATCAACAGCCTTGAAGAGGCTCGCCGCCAGCTACAGAGCGTTCTCCTACAGTTGCAAGCTGACACGGCTGAGCAGGAACAACTCAGAGGATTCTACCGTCGCTACCACGGGGTGAGTGGGCTCATAGAGTGCCTGGCAAGCTGGGATCAGATCTTCTTCCTTCGCTGTAACAATCCACTTTCCGCCCTGGCCGGCGTTGTTGACCGCTCTGCTGGTCCTGCCCGTTTCTGGACGGACAAACCGGCGACAAGGTGCCCTCATTGCGGCCTGACCATGCTGATTTACGATGAAAAGCCTTATCAAGCCCTTAATTGTCCTGTCGGGACTTCTTTGAGGCTGCAACTGGGAGAGTAGATATGGCAAGAAAGAAAGCGGCCAAGAAAAAGCAGACGAATTATTCCATAGACTGCCCCTGTGGGACGAAAGCTCCTATTTTTGAACTGGAGCGGGGATATATGGCCCATTGCCTGAACTGTGGGGCGATAACGTTCTTTGATAATCCGCAGCTTCTGGAACGGCTGCGTCTTGGGGGTAGGTTGTGTCACCACCATCTGGAACAAAAACCGTGTCGCGGTGGTCATACGACATGGTGCGGAATATGCCGGGTCCGAACGTTCTATTATGAAAGCGAGAGGCAAGCTAACCATGGTGTTACCGATTAGGCCAGTTAGAGGGGGCTTTCTTCGGTCCATCAGCTGCGGCCGTTTTATCCGCGACTTTCTGCTGGGGCTTGGCCCAGAAGGCTCACCAAAGATTGGCCCTGAGGCTGGTGCTCCTCAGACCGATATGTTCTACCATTATAAGTTGGCTCTGCACCGGGCCTATGCCGATGATGCCGCTGCCTATGAAAACGAGGAACGCATCCGGATGAAGAAGCCCATCTATACGCCTGAGGAATATGAGGAGAGAATAGCCTGGTTTCTAAGCCGCATGCCCTACAAGCTGGTTAAGTGCCGCTATCACAGTTTCCAAAGATACTTCCACTGGCTTAAACAGCTAGGGTGGGTTGAGCCTTCCGGCAAGGAAGAAAAATCGAGTGTGCAAGAGGTAATGCCTGACTATCCTGAAGCTCCGCCAAGGCGGTATTACCGTCTCACCCAGAAGGGCAAGGAGGCGCCTGATTACCAGTGGTCTAATCCTCAACGCACCCTTTATCCTGAGCGAGGTCTGGAATACTTCAGGGAGAAAAGGAAGAACCGTAAGTACTCCCGAAAAGCGCCGACCAAGAGTCGGAGGACAAGGACGGTGTAGCATTCAACCTTAACCCACTCCACGCAAGCCCCGCCATAATGGCGGGGCTTTTTCTTTCCTTGAAAAACACGCATGTGAGCAGGGAGGGGGGGATTATCTAGCTAGGTTATCAAATATAAATAAATGACTAATTGTTGGACAATGAGACTGAAAACACGCACTTTAACAACTGAATATGGAATCTTGACCTGAACGCTTGGCCTCTTGAAAGGGGGTAAGTATGAGGTCAAGCGTAACAGCACCAACAGCACCAGAC
>CAYNKU010000253.1:0-2092 GCA_964397865.1 uncultured Pirellulales bacterium
CACCCTTCGGCACCGGCCCCGATTTCGGCAATGCTCTCGGGCGTATTGATAAAGACACTCGGCATCTATGCGTTGGCTCGCGTAGTTTTCAATGTTTTTGGTATTACAGTGCCGGTAGGCTGGATATTGATCACTCTGGCAATATTGAGTATGGTCGCAGGAGCATTTCTGGCGATAGGACAGTGGGATATTAAGCGTCTTATGGCCTACTCAAGTGTCAGCCAGATAGGTTATGTGGTTCTCGGTATCGGCCTGGGCGGACTGATTATCGCTCAAGGCGGCAGCAAGGCCTGGGCGTCACTGGCTATTCTCGGCGGCCTGTTTCACCTTATCAACCACGCGGTTTACAAGTCCTTATTGTTCCTAACAAGCGGCGCGGTGCAAATGTCAACCGGTACGAGAGATATGAAACAAATGGGCGGTCTTGCCGAGAGATTGCCCGTCACGCGCGTAGCAAATACCGTTGCGTCAGCTTCCATCGTAGGTATTCCGCCTTTCAGCGGGTTCTGGAGTAAGCTGATCCTCGTGATCGCGGCTGTGCAGGCGGGCTTCTACTGGATCGCGGCTGTGATTGTCGGCGTCAGCTTGTGTACGCTGATTATGTATTTGAAGGTTCAAAGATACGTTTTCCTTGGCGAATTGCCGGAAAATCTGCAGCAGGCGAAGGAAGATAAAGGCACTATGTCTGTCGCGATGGTCTTTCTGGCGTGTCTTTGTTTGCTTATGGGCTTGCTCGTTATAGTGCCTTCTTTGAAAGCCCAGATTCTTGACCCCGCTGTAAAAGTGCTGGCCGATGGAGTCGAATATGCGAGCGGAATTATAAAATAAATACTGATCTTATCGTCAAAAATTAAGGTGGTTAATATGAGACGGCTGATATATTTCGTTGTGGCTTTTATAATCTGGATGTTGTTAGCCTGGCCTTTCACGGATGGCGCGATCGATCTGCAGCTCACCGCTGCCGGGCTGATAGCTTCTTTGCTCGTTGCGGTGATGTTTCATGAGATACTGCCTAAGGAGTACCACGTATTTGTTTCGCCGGTACGGGTCTTTTGGCTGCTGGTCTATATACCGGTATTTTTCTACTATATAGTAAAGGCGAATCTTGACGTTGTCTACCGCGCGTTGCATCCGAAGATGCCGATAAATCCCGGCATCGTGAAGATAAAGACCAGCTTAAAGACAGATTCCGGCATAACGGCGCTGGCGAATTCGATAACCCTCACCCCCGGTACCCTTACCGTAGACCTGACGGATGACGGTTTTCTGTATGTCCACTGGATCAACGTCAAGGCCGAGGAGACCGAAGAGGCGACAAAACATATTGCTGAAAAATTCGAGTGGTTCCTTCAAAGGATTTTCGAATAGAAAGAGGTAATTATGGAATTGATGTTATACATCGGACTTTTAATATGCTGCTTTTTGTGCCTGTACCGAATAGGCCGGGGGCCGAGTGCACCTGACAGAACCGTAGCTATCGATATACTCGGTATTGTCATAGTCGGCTTCTGCGGCCTGCTGGCTCTGGTTACCAAAAAGGATTTTTACATTAGTATCGCACTTGCGTGGTCACTGCTGAGTTTTATTGGAACTATCGCGTTAGCGAAATTTTTGGAGGGCCGAAGTTTCGATGACTGATATTACTGGTTACATATTGATAATAATCGGGATAATATTCAATATCTGCGGCTGTATAGGGCTGGTGAGGTTTCCGGATGTTTACAACCGCCTGCAGGCTGCGACAAAGTGTGTAACGCTTGGAACAATCCTGCTGCTTGTCGGTGTTGCCATTGCCGGCGGCTCGGGTCCCATGGCCGCCAAAGCGATAATCTGTTCCGTATTCATATTGCTAACTTCCCCGACAGCCGCCCATGCGATAGCTAAGGGTGCTTATGCCTCCGGTGTGAAACTGTGGAAAAACAGCGTAGTTGACAAATACGGCCAGGAGAATAAAGAAGTATAATCAGTATTCGACAGGAGTTTAAAATTGCCTATACCAAAACCAAAACTCAGAGAATTAAAAGAAGCGATTATCGCGGTGTTTTCACCGAGATTTACTACGCGTTTTCCCGCTGAGCCTTGTGTAGTGCCC
>CAYNKU010000253.1:2102-3840 GCA_964397865.1 uncultured Pirellulales bacterium
GATAGCCAAGGGTTCTTACTCCTCCGGCGTGAAATTGTGGGAAAACAGCGTAGTCGACAAATACGGCCAGGATAATAAAAAAGCATAAACATATTCGACAGGAGTTTTAAATTGCCTATACCAAAACCAAAACTCAGAGAATTAAAAGAAGCGGTTATCGCGGTATTTTCGCCGCGTTTTACTACTCGTTTCCCTAAGGTGCCCCACCATGTGCCGGAAAGATACAGGGGCAAACCCGAATTCGATGACGACACCTGCATAGGCTGCGGCGCGTGCGTTAACGTCTGCCCGACCGATGCGCTTACTATGGTCGACGATACTGGGGCAAATCCGCCCGTCAGGCGGATCACCCTGCGATACGATGCGTGCATTTTCTGCGGCAACTGCAGCGATAACTGTACGACCGAAGACGGCATCAAACTCTCGAACCAGTGGGACCTGGCCACGTTAGACAGGCAAAGCACCGTCGAGACCAGGGAATACGAGCTTCAAATGTGCGAAAAATGCGGCGAGGTGATCGGTACCAAAAAGCACCTGATCTGGCTTTATGAAAAGCTCGGGCCTCTGGCTTATACGAACCCGTCGCTGCTGCTGGCAAAGAGTGGTCAGCTAACGCGCGAGCCTCAGGCTCCGACCGAGCCGCCGCAAGCCGGTGCTGCCGCCGAACCGAGCGACTACATGAAGATCCTCTGCCCCAAGTGTAAATGCCAGGTGAACATTAGGCTGTAAAAGCCGGCTTATGGGCGCTAAAGACCAACTCATTGAGCGGTTAAACAAACTGCGCGGCCGCCGGGCCGTTATTGTCGGAATCGGCAACACCTTAAAAGGCGATGACGGTATCGGGCCGGTTGTATGCGAAAAGCTAAAGGGCAAAGTCTGTGCCGAAGTGATAGACGCCGGCACGGTGCCTGAAAATTACATCCAGCCGATTATCAAAAAATCGCCGCAGTGCCTGCTTGTTATCGATGCCGTTGACTTCGGAGCTTCGCCCGGGGAGGTTCGGATCTTCGGCTCCGAAAAGTTAAGCTCTATTATCATCTCGACTCATACGCTCTCACCCAGGGTCTTTGTCGATATGATTCGCGGTGATATCGAAGTCGAGGTGTATTTTATTGGAATCCAGCCCGCTCAAACCACATTGGGCCAACCGATATCTGCCGAGGTAAGCCGCGCAGGCGACGAACTCGCTGACGTGCTTAGCGATATCTTTGCTATGGAGAAGTGACTTAAATCAAACCGCGCTTTTTTCGTGAAGCTTATAGATCGCCAGCAAACTGCGCATTACATCCGTTACGGTAACGATCCCAAGGAGGTTTCTTTCTTTATCAATTACCGGAAGACAGCTTACTTTCGCCTCGTACATAATTCTCACCATCTCGTAGAAATCACAATCCGGCGAAACATATTTTGTATCCGGGCACATAATATGCCGAACAGCTTGTTTCAGGGCCGGGTCATCGGACGCAACATTGAATAATTTGCCCTCAAACTCATCCTCTTGTAACCCTAATCGCCCTCTTTGAGACGGAAGATATTGCAGAACATCCTTATCAGAGACCACCCCGATCAGTTTCCCCTGGTCTCCGACAATCGGCAAATGCCGGAATTTGCCCTCCTGCATAACCTCTATAGCTGCCGATATACTTTTGTCTCCTTTTAAAGAAACCACCTCTTCGGTCATGATGTCTTCAACGGTTCGCAGTACCGACGAGAACTCGGCAATCAATCCGTCCGAATC
>CAYNKU010000254.1:0-1540 GCA_964397865.1 uncultured Pirellulales bacterium
CCCCTCCCCCACACCATAAACTTCGATTTTTTCTGATTACCTCCCCAAACCCCAAAAACCCCTTTTTTAACCCCAAAATCAGCGAAAATGCACCGCAATACCAATGCTTCAGGCGGATAAGACCTGAAAAATCAATAAATTTTCAAAAAAATTTGAGAATTACTGTAACAAAATCGCCCTGAGCTGCACTTAGTTAATGACGCGGTAAGATAAAAACACTGATTTTGGGCAATTTTTAGGAGATTGTAACATGAAACGAACAAATCAAGTAATTGCAGCAGTTATCATTTTCTTATTGCCGGCAGTGGTATGGCCGGGCACATACAGCGGCGGAGATGGTGTAACCACCCCATATCAGATCAGTACCCCCGCTGACTGGCTGGAACTTATCGACAGCCCTAACGACTATGACTGCAATTTTGTCTTGGTAAACGATCTCGATTTGCAGAGTGTTGCTTTGACACCGGTAGCGGCGGATATCGAACAAGATAATCAATGTGAGTTTGATGGTACGCCTTTCACCGGTAACTTTGACGGCAACGGTCATGTAATACGCAACGCGGTTATAAACCAGCGTAGGAATGGTTATGTAGGTTTTTTTGGAATAGTAGCCTGGCCCGGTGAAATCTGTAATCTCGGCGTTGAGGATGCAAATATTACAGGTGAATCTTTTGTGGCAGGGCTGGTGGGTAAAAATGAAGGCAAAGTGCTTAACTGCTATTCAAACTGTAAGATCGTTGGGGAACGCTTTGTCGGAGGCCTGGTAGGGGAAAATACTGCGCAAGGGGGGATTTTTGATTGTTACTCAAACTCCTCTATAATTGCTAAACGCTGTTCTGCCAACTATATCGGCGGACTGGTGGGAGATAATGATGGCAGTATTTCGAACTGCTATTCGACCGGTAATGTAAGCACATACAGGAACTTTGTCGGCGGACTTGTGGGAATAAATAGCGGCAGTGTTTCGGACTGTAATTCGACCGTTAATGTAGATGGCGATGATTACGTCGGCGGACTGGTGGGATATAATGATTCCAACAGTGTTTCTAATTGCTATTCGACCGGCTCTGTCAGCGGTCATCACATTGTCGGTGGCCTGATGGGTTATAATGATTCTAACAACGTCCTCAACTGCCACGCAACAGGCAATGTAAACGGCGGTAGCACGGTCGGTGGGCTAATAGGATATAATGATTCTAATAACATTTCGAACTGCTATTCAACCGGTGATGTCAGTGGTTATGACTATATCGGCGGCCTGGTGGGAGATAATGATGGCATTATTTCGAACTGCCATTCGACTGGTAATGTAAGCACATACAGGAACTTTGTCGGCGGACTGGTGGGAGAAAATTCCGGCAGTGTTTTGAACTGCTATTCAACCGGTGATGTAAACGGTGATCGCTATGTCGGCGGACTGGCTGGTAGCAATAGCGAAATTGTTTGGAACTGCTATTCGACAGGCGACGTAAACGGCGTTGATTATGTCGGCGGACTGGTGGGGTATAGTAGCCGTAACGGCAATGTTTCGAACTGCTAT
>CAYNKU010000254.1:1640-3809 GCA_964397865.1 uncultured Pirellulales bacterium
TGTCGGCGGACTGGTGGGGTATAGTAGCCGTAACGGCAATGTTTCGAACTGCTATGCGACCGGCGATGTAAATGGTGATAGCACGGTCGGTGGACTGGTGGGAGAAAATCGGGGTGGTGTTTTGGATTATTGCTATTCCGCTGGCGATGTAAATGGTGATCGTTATGTCGGCGGACTGGTGGGGTTCAATAGTAGCGGCATTGTGTCGAGATGTTTCTGGGATACGGAAATACAAACTTACGGCATAACCGAAAGCTTCGGCTATGAAGGAGGCACCATCACCAACGTATTCGGCCTTATGACTGCACAGATGATGACACTGAACACCTATATCTATTGTGGCTGGGATTTTATTACGCCGATCTGGACTATTAATGAAGGTCTGGATTATCCGCGACTGTGGTGGGAATATGTCAGTCCGCTGGAGCTATTGGATATCTTATATCAGTATGTTATTGACCTTGAATTGCATCAAGGAATCAAAAACAGCCTGCTTGTAAAATTATATGCGGCTCTGGAAAAATTAGAAGATGATGACGAGGGTAACGACATTTCAGCTATTAACAACTTAGAGGCATTCATCAATGCCGTCCAGGCCCAGTACGGCAAAAAGGTTCACCCTGCTGATGCCGACGTTCTTATCGATACCGCTTGGCAAATCATCGATTTGTTAAGCAATAAAACCGGAGAATAAAATTTTGTAAAAGACTTTTTCAGCCTGCTTTTCCTTGAATTACCCACAGATTCTGTTTAAGAATCAAATATGGAAAGCCCCGCTCTATTAAAAGCGGGGCTCTCTATTATCACTTCACCCCGAACTTATTTTCAAGGCGTCGGCTCTGGTCTTTGCTTCTGTTGCGATTCGAGCACGCTGTTGAGCTTGTTTCGTATCTGCGCATTATCCGGTGCAAGCTCAAGTGCCCTGCGAAAATTCTCTATCGCTTCTGCCGGTTTATTCTGCGAAAGATACACATTGCCCAGGTTATAATAAGCCTCCGCGGACCGCGGATCACTTTGCAACGCGCGATTATAACTCTCGATCGCCTCCTCGAACCGCCCCTGATGACGAAGCACAACACCGAGATTATTATGCGCCTTCGCATAGGATGGATTTATCCGAAGCGCCTGCCGGTAATAACCCTCCGCCTCCTTAAATCTTCCCAGCGTCTTTAACGCAACTCCGAGGTTATTATACGCATCGTAAAAATCGCCCTCAAGCTCGATCGCCGTCAGGTAGTAACTTATCGCCTGTTCGAAATCGCCCTGAAACTGAAGTGTCGTTCCCAAATTATTATAAGTCTGGGCGTGCTTCGGCCTCTGACGCAGAACATACCTGAACTGCTCCTGTGCCTCTGCAAATTCCCCTCGCGTCTGAAGCGCGATACCAAGGTTATTCCGCGTCTCCGGATAATCGGGCCATATCTCGACAGCCCTGCGAAAATGCGCGATAGCCTCGTCGAATCTGCCCTGCAATTGAAGCGCAACTCCGATATCGCTATGAAGCGGCGCCGCGTCCGGCGAGGTCTTCAGCATATGCTCATACAAACTCACCGTATCGCGCCAGTGCACAAGATACCGCCGCGTCGCGACCGCCTCACCGAACGCCAATACCACAATAACTGCCGCTGTCACCGTAAGTCGCGACTTTCCTTTCCCGCCGGCGCAGAACCTCACCGCCGCAAAACAAACCAGCATCAAAAAACCAAACGCCGGCAAATAAGCATACTTATCCGACGCGATCACAACCGTAAAACCTATAACACCCATCGTCGGAAAGATCGCGACAAAGAAAAACAGCCAGCTCGCCGCAACCGCCCGCGTCCGCCAAAGCGTTACCGCCAATACCGCTATAAGCACACAAGTACCGATCACTCCGATAAGAATCGCCGGACTGGAAAAACCCATCGGCTCGGGAAACCCGTAATGAGATGAAAGACCCGCGGGCCATAAAATCTTGTGAATATAAAAAACAATATTGTGACATAAAATAAAAAATATCCGCCCCGCGCTCTGCTCCTGCGGCAAAATCACCGCCGCCGTCCGGCTTTGAGAAATATACGCGATTATCGCCAGAACCGCACCAACTACAAAAAGAGGTATCTTCTCCAGGATTGCCTTTTTATTCAGCCTGCCCAAAGGCCAATAGTCCATAAGCAACATAAGTGCCGG
>CAYNKU010000255.1:0-1505 GCA_964397865.1 uncultured Pirellulales bacterium
GCCCGCCGCGATCGGCAGACTCCGCAAACTGTGCTTATAAAGCCACCCCCATAACCTTCGCCATCTCACAAGGTGCGAAAAATAAGCGACACTTCCAACCTGTCGAAAAACCAGATCAGCGGGCAAAAATATCCGACCGGGTGGAAATCGAAAAAAAGAATTGCTCATCTTGATTTACTCAAACTGACAGATTTTTGAATTGCAACATATGTAACCATTGTTTTCGTAAGAGGATACGTTAAAATGTCATTCCCGCGAAAGTCGAAGATGCCATAGGTATCGAAGATACCCAAGGTGCGGGAATCCAGGAATAAAATAGCCGCCGACGAAGTCGGCCTCGATTGACGCAATACGACATACGCAATACGACATACGCATCACGCACGACGCTCAAACTGACAGATTTCAAAGAAATCGGTCAGTTTGAGTGATTTAGTTTGCCAAAAATACACCAACGATATACGCCGCCGTGGTACCCAGGTTCACCAGTATCGTACAGCCGCACATCACGGTAAGTTCCTTATGATTCTCATAACGCTTCAGCAGCATCATTATCGTTATTATAAGTGAAAGGAGCCCCACCGGCACATAAAAAACGACCGTTTGAGGATTAAACCATCCCCGCATCGAAACAAAAAACCCGGCCCACGACACAGCCGCCGCAAGAGCGTAAATCCTCGCCGCGTTTTTTTTACCCAGCCGCACCGCCATAGTCGTTTTGCCCGCGATCTTGTCCGCCGGATAATCGGGAAACTCATTGATCAAAATAACGTTAAAGATCGTCAGCGCGATCGGCAGCGACACCCAGTGCAGTATCGAGATAAACCTGCCCGTCTGCAGGTAAAATCCCATCGCCACGGTAAGCCATCCGTAACAGTAACCTATCAATATCTCGCCGAACCCTCTTTTTGCCAGTCGAACAGGCGGCTTGGAATAAAAAAAACCCGCCGCCAGCCCCGTCGCGCCAAGTGGTATCGTCCACACCCCCGTCTTGAAATAAAACTGAAGCAGCAGACCGATCGCCCCCGCCGCGCCGATCGCCGCAAAACTCACCGCCCTGACCAGCGCCGGCGAGACAATTTTGTTCACAACCACCTGACTGCCCCCCGTGAACATATTCCTGCCCATATTCGCCGAGAGCCTGTCCTCGACCACATCGTAACACTCACCGTTCAAATGCGTCGACAATATTATGAGTATCACTGCGATAATGGCAAGAGCGAAGATAGCCCCATCGAAATGACCGGTAACATGCCACGCTATGGAATTGCCCAGTATGAAAGGCAGCAGCCCAACCGAAAAAAAAGGAGCCCTCGAAACTAAAAGCCACGTGTTAACTGTTTTCAAAAAAGACATATAGTACCTCATAACATTTGATTTTGTATTGTCATTCCCGCGAAAGTCGAAGATACCATAGGTATCGAAGATGCCTTAGGTGCGGCAATCCAGGCAAGCCTTTGTAGGGTGGGGTCTTTACCCCACCAAATTTTTATTACACAACGCAC
>CAYNKU010000255.1:1605-3799 GCA_964397865.1 uncultured Pirellulales bacterium
GTAATCGGTCTGATAGAAGCCCGAGCCCTTAAAAATTATCCCCGCACCGGTCCCGATAAGACGCTTCAGGCCCATCTTCCCGCACTTCGGGCATTTCCGAAGTGCCGCCGCCGTTATGGACTGAAACTGCTCGAAACCATGCCCGCACTTCTCACACGCGTAATCATAAGTAGGCATAAAGCTTACTCCTCATTTCCCTGCTCGGCCTCGACGCCCTCCGCCGCCGCCTCCGAAGGTCTTTTATTTACTACCACCTTACTCGGCCGTATCACCCTGCCGTTCAATTGATACCCCTTCTGAAATTCCTCGATCACCTCATCCTCTTGCGTCTCTTCCTGGAACTTTCGCATCATAGCCTGGTGAAGCGCCGGATCGAACTTCTCGCCAAGCGCCTTTATCTGCTCTACGTTATGCGACTTTAAAATATCCAGCAACTGGTCATAGATTATTTTTATTCCCTTGATAAGGATATCTGCATTTTCCGCCGAATGCGCATTTTGCAGAGTATGCTCGAAATTATCCATCGCCGGAAGAAGCGATTTTATTATCACTTCCTTCTCATAAGTGATCGTATCGGCGATCTGCTTGGGCGTCCGCTTTTGATAATTCGCGTAATCCGCGCTCACTCGCTGCAGCTTCCCTAAAAGCTCGTCCCGCTCATTTTGCAGTTCTTCCAGCTCCTCGCGAAGTTTCGCCAGTTCTTTCTTCTCCGCCTTCGCCGGTTTTTTCTGTTCTTTGGATTCCTGGTCTTTCATTTACCGTTACCGAAATTATTTTTCAACTTTTCAAAAAACCCCTTCGACCTCGGGAAAACGCTTTTGTTTTCGATTTTCGCGAATTCACGAAGCAGCTCTTCCTGCGTTTTATTGAGTTTCGTCGGCACTTCAACTACAACCTGCACCATCTGATCGCCGCGTCGCCCGCTGCGGATATCCGGCAGTCCCTGACCCTTTATCCTGAAGATACTTCCGTACTGAGTGCCGGCGGGTATCTTAAGACCCTTGGTCCCGTTAAGACTCGGCACATCGATCGTAGTACCAAGCGCCGCCTGCGTAAAGCTTATCGGCACCACACAGACTAAATCGTTACCATCGCGATGGAGATACTCATGCGGTTTCACCCTCACATAACAATACAAATCACCCCGAGGTCCGCCCCGGCGACCGGGTTCGCCCTCGTTAGCTACTCGTATTCCCTGTCCTTCGTGAACGCCCGCCGGTATCTTGAGATTCACCTCACGCTTTTTAGGAACGTTCCCCGTGCCTTTGCACTTCCTGCACGGATTGGTGATGATCTGACCGGTGCCCCGGCACCGCGGACAAGTCGATATCATCTGGAAAAAGCCCCCGCCCCGCGCCACCTGACCGCTGCCGCCGCAGCCCGGACACTTGCCCGGCGTCGTACCCTTCGCGCAGCCCGAACCGTAACATTCAGGACACGTATCCTGCCGCGTAAACTCGATAGTCTTCTCCGTACCGCTGGCGATCTCGTTGAGCGTCAATGAAACCGTCGTTTCGAGATCATACCCGCGGCTCGGCCCCTTGGCCCCGGCCCTTCGTCGCCCGCCGAATCCGAAAAGATCGTCGAACCCGAACAGATCCGCGAACATACTGCCGATATCCTCGACATTCATTCGGCTGAAGTCATGCATCCCCGACCCGCGAAGACCGTCATGACCGAACTGGTTATAACGCTGACGCTTGTCCGGGTCACTGAGAACCTCGTAAGCCTCCGCGCACTGTTTGAACTTCGCTTCAGCCTCTTTGTCGTCCGGGTTCTTGTCAGGATGATACTTCATCGCCATCCTGCGGTACGCCCGCTTGATATCCTCGGACGACGCTTCCCTGCCGACCCCAAGAACTTCATAATAATCACGCTTAGCCATGCGATCTTCTTATCCAGCCGCCTTCAATTCCAGCCCGTTTAAATAAATCCCAGTTAATTAGTATCTGTTGCGGAAACAACATTTTGTCATTCCGCGCCCTATTGTCATTCCTGCGAAAGCAGGAATCCAGAATCCTTATTGTTTAGTCTGCCAATCGTGGTATCGGTTCTTTCTTACTGAAAATATTGTTATTGGTTTTTTAAAAAACAATTAAACACTCAGGATCAAACCCGAAACACTCAAAGTCCCGACCGACCTTTCAAAGCCCCGACCTACCTTTCAAAGCCCCGACCTACCTTTCAAAGCCCC
>CAYNKU010000256.1:0-3791 GCA_964397865.1 uncultured Pirellulales bacterium
AAGTTTGATGATCTCGCGCTCACGATAGGAAAGCGTCTTAAGGATCATATCGATCCTCTCCTTGAGCATCTCCTGCGTAGCCGAAGCGACCGGCGAATCGACGTCATTGTCCTCGATAAAGTCACCGAAATAACTGTCCTCGCTCTCGCCTATAGGCCTGTCAAGACTTATCGGGTGCTTGGATATCTTCAGTACCCGACGCGTCTCGTCCACACTCATCTCCGCCTCGACCGCTATTTCTTCGACCGTAGGCTCCCGGCCCAGGCTCTGCAGAAGATTCTTACTCGCCGTCCGCAGTCGGCTCATCGTCTCGATCATATGAACCGGAATACGGATCGTCCTCGCGTGGTCCGCGATCGCGCGGGTTATCGCCTGCCGAATCCACCACGTCGCGTATGTACTGAATTTATAACCCCGCCGATACTCGTATTTATCCACCGCCTTCATCAGGCCGGTATTTCCTTCCTGGATGATATCCAGAAAGCTCAGTCCCCGGTTGCGGTATTTCTTTGCTATCGAGACCACCAGCCTCAAATTCGCGCTCGAAAGGGTACGCTTGGTCTGCTCGTACTGCCCGAATATCCTGTCGACCGCCCGGAGTCTCTTATCGAGTTGAGCGGGAGTTTCCATGACAAGCCCCTGTAAGCCCGCCAGCTCCTGCTTCATCGAACTAACGTCCTCGGCCGTATACGTCTGATTTGGTCCCTCGGCTATAACCTTCTCCAACTGGTGCATCTTATTGCAGATACCATGAAGCTTGCTCTTCACAGGCTGGATCCGGCTCGTACGAAGGCTAAGCTCCTCCAGAAGCGTCGCGATCTTGCGCCTGTTGCGATGTATCTGTTTTAATAACTGCCTGCTCCTGGTTTTGTCATCGGTTTCCTCGAACTTCCTGAAAAAAGCCGCGTTCTTTTCCAGAAGGGCGTTTACCGTCTTAACATTTTCCGGAAGCCGTTTTTTAATAACTCCGCGAACAAGGTTTTCCGATGTGCTTATCTTCATCGTCCTGTCGAAAGATAAACTGCCCTCATCGACCTTGACAAGTATGTCCACCGCGTTCCGCGCGCAATAATCGCTTTCGAGCATCTTCCTCCTGAAGCTCATCCGCGCCAGTTCTATCTTACGCGCAAGGGATATCTCGTCCTCCCTTGTCAAAAGCGGGATCTCCCCCATCTGAGTCAAATACATTCGTATAGGATCGTCTATCCGCCTGACCGCCTCGGCGCTCACTAATTGTCTTTCAAGCTGTTTGTCTTCTTTGAGCTGTTTTTCCTTGAACGAACCTTCTTTGCCGAGTTCTTCTTCATCGGCCTCGAACTCATCGACGTCTACATCTTCCTTATCGATATCCGCCTCGTCAACGATATTCACCCCGAGCTCATCGAGCGTCGCCAGGAGACCATCCAGCCGCGCAGGCGTTGCCGCCTCTTCCGGTAATTCGTCGTTCATCTCGCTGTACGTCAGATACCCTTTATCCTTACCCCGCTCGATGATCTCTTTTATCTTCTGCTCGGCCTTTTTGGTCTTTTCGGATTGCTTGGCCGTCGAAACTTTACTCTCGGCCTGCTCCTCATCCGGATTCAAATCCTTTTTACTTGCTTTTAGTCTTTGTTTTGCCACGATCGGCACCTTAAAAAAATTTCCTGATAATAATAAAGGCAACCTCTAATCATTCGTTTTGTCATTGCGAGCGAAGCGAAGCAATCTCGTTTTTGAAGTAATAATGAAGATTGCTTCGTCGTTTCACTCCTCGCAATGACATTTTTAGAGATACTCTAAATATTAAATCAAATATTTCTTACGATATCTCCATAAAACTTGTTCATCACACAATACCGAGATTATGCGGATTCTTCTTACCCGTATTCTCACAAACCCGCCGCAAAAACCGCTTCTGGTCCTCAGCCGTTTTGATCTCTATTTTTTCCGCCGCCGGCCGAGCCTTTTTCATAACCTCCAAAGCACCGTTCAGCCGCGATTTGAAATTCCCTTTCTGCTCACCCGATTCGGCAAGCGCCACAGCAAGACTGCAAGTCTCCGGCGATTCGATCCTGCTTAAAATCCCCGCCAACTCAATCTCCCGCTCATTCGCAAAACTCTCGAAAACCGCCTCCGCTATATCCCTAAATACCGGCTCACTAAAATCTTCGGCCCCGATTACTCCTTTGACATACCGGCTCATCACAGGCTCACTCAGCAGCACCTCGAGCACCTCACACTCCGCCGACGCCCGCAGGCCCGCCCCGGCCTGTGCCTGCCTGTTCTGAGGTTTTTCCGACGATATACTGCCCGCCCGTGCGATCCGCTTTTTCAGTTCGCTGTTGATTTCCCTGCTGTCAACCCCGATGATCCGGCTGAGCCTGTTCACTATCAAACCTTTATCTATCGCCGCCAGATTCCCCGAACGAACCGCGATCGCTATCGTCTGCAGAAATTCTTCTATCGCCGCCTTTCGCCCAGCCAGCGTATCTTCCGCCGCGAAATCGCCCACCAGCTTGTTCCATTTATACTCGAACACATCCACCGCACCGTCGATCAGCTCGGCGAATTTCTCCTTGCCGGCCGACAAAAGAAAATCACAAGGGTCTTTGCCCTCCGGAACCGACGCGATCTTAATATCAATGTGCTGACTCAAACAAACATCCAGCGCCCTGTTAGCCGCCGCCCGACCCGCGACATCACTATCGAAGACCAGAACGATTCTTTTTGCGTATCGACGAAGTATCCGCCCATGGCCGGCCGTAAAACTCGTCCCCAGCGCCGCCACGACATTAGACACCCCGAGCTGATGTGCCATAATACAATCGGTATAACCTTCGACCACCACCGCTGTTGCCGTCCTGACGATCTCGTGCCTTGCCTTATCGAGCCCGTAAAGCGAATAGCTCTTGTCGAAAAGAACCGTGGCAGGGGAGTTGATATACTTCGCGTCCGCCCCGTCAAGCGTCCTGCCGCCAAAGCCGATCACTCTGCCGGTCACATCGAAGATCGGAAACATCAGCCTGTTGACGAACCTGTCACCGTACCGACCGCCTTGTTTCACCGCAAAGCCCGCGTAAGAAAGCATCTCCATCGAACCTTTTTGCGACTCCGCCGCCCTGACCATATCTTCAGGCCCGACCGCCAGACCGATCCGCCATTTCTCGATACTCTCGGCGCTTATCTGCCGCTCGGCAAGATACTCACGAGCCTCTTTACCCAGCACCTTGTCTTTGAGATTTTTCTCAAAATGCTCACACGCCCACGCGTTCGCCTTCGCCAGCCTGTTAGGATCGACCTGCTGCTCCTGCGATCGATCGCCGCCCGAAGATTTCGATTTAATCGGCTCTATTTTTATCCCCGCGCGTTCGGCCAGCCGCTCCAAAGCCTGACGAAAACTAAGATTCTCACGCATCCGGATAAACGTAAAGACATTGCCGCCCGCCCCGCACGCGTAGCATTTGAATATCTGCTTGGTAATGCTCACATTAAGACTCGGCTTGTGATCGTCATGGAAAGGACAAAGCCCCACCATCTCCCTGCCCTTTTTGACAAGCTTGACATGCTCACCGATAACATCAACTATATCGGTGGCCTGCTGAACCTGGGTTACTATTGAGTTGTCGAATCTACCCGCCATAATCGCTAACGCGAAGTCCCTTTCTTCTTACAAAAACGTAATCCTTCACCCTCGCCAAAAATCACAGCCAAATGCAATGTTATACCCCCTTTGGCGGTCCTGCGGTTTATGACGATTATTTAACGCACTGTGCCCTCTATGGGTTCAGACCCGAATTCTTATCGGTACAATG
>CAYNKU010000257.1:0-3790 GCA_964397865.1 uncultured Pirellulales bacterium
GCGGTTGCGTCGCGGTCGATGGCTTTTTTAATATTCGTGGTGAGATCGTCGGGGGTAGGATTGCACTGGGCGAGCCACTGGATTTTGCCGCCGAATTCGTTCCAGTATTTAGTCAGGAGATTGAGGGCCTGGACGTCGCGGGCGGAGTTGTTCAATATTATGGTGTTGATACCGTTTTGCTCGGCGGTGCGGTATGTTTCGATGATTTTTTCGTCGGTGAGGTAGTTTCTCATCAGGCCGGGTACGAATAGAAGATTTCTGCCGTAAGGGTATCCGTTGATCTGGTTGCCGCCCGCGATAAGCCGGGTCATAGTGACGTCGCCTATTTTTGCTGTAGGGAGGGCGCCGCCTGATTTGGCGGGTGCGGGGGCGGTTTTACTTTTCTCTTGAGCTGAAAGATTTTTCTCAAGGCCCAATGCGGCGGCTGCAGCCGAGGCGACTATGGATTTTTTCAAAAATCCGCGGCGATTGATTTCTTCTGTCATAATCGGTAATCCTTTCTTAGTCAAACTGACCGTTGGTCAGTTTGAAAGTGCAAAAATCAAAAATAAAAATGCAAAATTGTGGTATCCCGAAACGACATCGGGATGGTTTTTTTACTGTTTTTGTTTTGTGAAACATCTTGTCAAATAAACGGTTACATTAGTTATTGGCCACAATTCGGTTAGTTTGAGTTTTTTAAAAGAATGAGCGGTTCGTTTCTTATAAGAATTATATTGGGCACTGGGTCGAAAGTAAAGCAAAAAGGATTTACACGAAAAATGTTGCTTAATCTCGATGGTTGCGGTACATTTCAAAACCATATGAGTTGATAAATCCGTATTTTTATGATTATTCCGGCTAAAAAGACTCCAAGTAATATCGAAAAACCCGGATTTTTAGAACAGATTTGTTAATCTATTAAAAATAATGCTCCGTCCCGATGTATCGGGATAGCTGAGCAAGGATATACAATATTATATGGGGTATCTCAGTTTAAAGGGGAAATATCAGATGGACAAGCAAGATACATTAAAAAAAGCAGGTGATTTCATTCGAAACTCCGCAACCGTAAAAATTTTCTCTATCGGATTTTTAGTTATAGTTCTTTTAATTCCAACATCAATGGTCTCGTCGCTGATGAGGGAGAGGAAATCAAGAAGAGATTCTGTTGTTAAAGAAATCAGCCATAAATGGGGAGACAGCCAAACTATTACAGGTCCCTTTTTTACGGTTCCATTTAAGTCTTTTTACAAAGACGAAAAAGATAGGTTGAAATACAATATTCGCTATCTTCATATTTTGCCGAAAAACATATATATTTCCGGGCAGATAGATCCACAAATTAGATATAGAAGTATTTATGAGGCTGTTTTATATAACACTAAAATTAATATAGAAGGCAATTTTACACTTCCCGAACCGAACAAGTCCGACATCGACCCTGAAAATGTACTTTGGGAAAAGGCCATATTTTCTATTGGCATTACAGACATGAGAGGAATTCAAGATAACATACTTATCAAAGTTAATGAAAATAATTATAAAGCAAATCCAGGATTAAAAACAAATGACATTGCTACATCAGGCGTACAGTGTGCCATTCCGTTGTCCGCAACTGAAAATGACATTACGTTTTCCTTACAACTCAACTTGAATGGCAGTGAACAGATTCACTTTGTCCCGGTAGGTGAGACAACCAGCGTCAATCTTGAATCAACCTGGCCCTCACCAAGCTTTAACGGTTCTTTCCTCCCAGCAACCAGGGAAATTACCAATAAGGGCTTTGCGGCTGCCTGGAACATTCTACACTTAAATAGGAATTTCCCCCAATTCTGGGTGGGAAAACAATATAAGGTTAACAAGTCCTCCTTCGGTCTGAAACTACTAATCACTGCTGATGTATATCAAAAGTCTGTTAGAATATCGAAATATGCTTTAATGTTTATTGTCTTTACTTTTTCTGCGTTTTTCTTTTCAGAAATTATCAACAAAAAAAGAGTTCATCCGATTCAGTACATTTTAATTGGGCTCGCTATTATTTTATTTTATGTTCTACTCATTTCGATTTCTGAGCATTTAAATTTTGATATTGCATATATTTTGTCAGCAATTGCTATAACCACCGTCATAACCGGTTACTCAAAGAGTGTTTTAAGGAACAATCGCTTTATGTTAACCGTCTTTGGCATACTGATCGCCCTATACGCATACTTATACATCATCCTTCAACTTGAAGACTATGCCCTTGTTATGGGCAGTATCGGGTTATTTACAGGATTAAGCATAGTAATGTATATAACCAGAAAAATAGACTGGTATTCTCTGGACAAGGATCAAATCCAATAATAATCTAACAATCGTCTTCATCGTTGGAACCAATGGTTGAACGTTATTTTATTTGAATAGCACTTCTGCTCCTTTGCCCTGGGCGATTAGTGAGTTGAAGGTGTCGAGCTGTTTCTGTACGGCGGGGTCGGTGAGGTCGATGGTCTTTCGCAGCTCGGCGGACATGTAGGCCGCCTGGCAGAGACGTGTTATCTCGAGGCCGTAATTCCAGTTCAGGAACGCGTCTTTGCCGGCAAGGAAGGCGTCGCGGACGTCGGCGAATTCGTCGGTGTAGCCGAAGAGGTCGGCTTCCGAGGGCTGGACGGGAATGAGGCCGCGGGAGGAGGTCGCTTTTTCGAGTGCGGATTCGGCGTTGGCGACTGCTTCGGCGGCGGAATCGGCGACGAAGACCTCGAGCGGTGAGCGAAGGGAGTTGATCTCGAAGGCGTAGCCCGGGCCGAGGCCGTCCATATAAATTCGCAGGCCCTGCTTGTCGTACATCCAGCTATTGGTGAACTGTGCCTTGACGAGCTGGCCTGTTTCGGGGTTTCGGAAGGTTACGATGCCGGTGCAGAAATCCTCGGCGGGTACCTTGGAATAGTCGATACCCATGCGGTCCTTTAGCTGTTGGCGGTATTTTGGCTGGCCCCATTTTAGCAGGGCGGTTTCGG
The DNA here is from genome assembly GCA_964397865.1 of uncultured Pirellulales bacterium. Classification (GTDB taxonomy): domain Bacteria; phylum Planctomycetota; class Phycisphaerae; order Sedimentisphaerales; family Anaerobacaceae; genus CAYNKU01. The sequence goes on from CAYNKU010000257.1 coordinate 2,979, forward strand.
CGTTGATGGCGACCGGTTCGAGGAAGGTAACGGGTTTGCCGATGGGTGTTAAGACGAACCAGCTTACCGCGATACTGTGGCAGGCGAGGTCCGAGAGGGCACCGCCTCCCTGCCGGGTGGGGTCCCAGAACCATGGTTCGTGTGGGCCGGCGTGCTCTTCGCTGCATCGGGCGATAGCTATCGGGCCCATTACCTTTTGCTGGGGGGTTATCTGGGCGAGGGCGTTTCTGACGCATTTCATGTGGAGCTGATTTTCCAAATAGGCGGTGGGCAGGTTGACCTCTTTGGCGAGGGCGACGAGTTTTTTCGCTTCGGCTACGGTTCGCCCGAGTGGTTTTTCGCAGATAATGCCCTTTAGCTGTGCGCCTTTTTTGACGGCGTCGACGATCTCCTCGACTATCGCGACGCGGACGTAGTTGGGGGCGAGGACTGCCACGGTGTCACAGTTATTGCAAAGCTCGGCGATAGTGGAATATATTTTGCAGTCACCGAGGCCGTTATCACGGACGAAGGCGGCGATCTGTTCGGAGTTTTTGCGTTTGGTGATGCCTGCGATCTCGATTCCGCGTACCATTTTGAGTGCTATCGCCTGGAATTTGGCGATGAATCCTGCGCCTATGAAGCCGACTTTTAGTGTTTCCATTAGTATTGAGCCTCCTTATTTATATAAGTTTTGCAAATTTGTTGATTATTAAAAAAATAACTAAACGTTCGGGCTTAAAATCCGAATATCGAAATACGAAATACGAAACAAATTCAAAAACTCCAAATTCGAATGACCAAAAACAACGGCAATACCACGTGGACAGCAG
>CAYNKU010000258.1:0-3728 GCA_964397865.1 uncultured Pirellulales bacterium
TTTTATCCCCTTACTTACGTGCGGGGCTTGGATTAAATACAAATTTCTATGCTATCGAGTTATGAAAGTTCTCTGAGCTTTTCGTACATAGCGATTATGTTTTCCACGGGTACATCGGCCTGGATGTTATGCACCTGGCAAAATACGAAACCGCCGCCTTTGGCGAGGTCGTCCACCCTTTCGGCGACTTCTTCCTTGACTTCGGCAGGGGTTTTGCGAGCGAGTATTGTCTGGGTATCGCAACCGCCGCCCCAGAATATTATATCGCGGCCGAATTCAGCTTTCAACTTTTTTGTGTCCATATTCGCCGCGGAGACCTGGATGGGGTTGAGGGCGTCGACGCCGATTTCGATCAAATCGCCGATAAGGTCATAGATCGAGCCGCAGGAGTGCAGTAATATGGGTTTTTTGCTTTTCTGCTTTATATACCCCCATAATTTTTTGTGGTACGGTTTTATCATTTCGCGGTAAATTTCGGGCGAGATGAGCGGGCTGTTCTGTGCGCCGAGGTCGTCGTTGACCTGGATGATATCGACGTAAGGCCCGACCGCCTCGATATATTTATCGACGCGGGGCAGATAAGCCTCGAGCAGTCGGGAAAGGAGCCTGTGAGCCATTGGTTTGTCGGCGACGAGGTCTACCATAAAGTTTTCGTAGCCTCGCAGTGCTTGGCCGGCGGCGAAGAGATGGACATAGAGGTTCGCGACGACGGCGTAGTCGGTTGTCTGGTAAATGTGTTTTGCTTTTTGTTTCAGATCGTCATAATCTTCGTCGAGAAAGCCGGGCCAATCGAAGGATTCGAAAAAAGCCTTGCCCGCATCGATGTCACCCGGAGTGCGGGCGTTTTCGAGGGGATAGAAGACGGTATCGAAGTAGATGCCGTCGGCGGGGGACATCGACAGGACGGTGCCGTCCTCGGCGAGCTGGAGGGTTTGGCCCGTATCGAGCTTTTCGAGTATGACTTTTTCCGGAATCATAGCGGCCGAGCCGTCCGCGAGGGTCCAGGGTTTCCAGTGCCTGGGTTCGATCAGGAGGGGTATGGCATCGGCGCGGGCGAACTCGAGGACTGCGGGTTCGACCTTGGCGATCATCTGCATCATGTCGAAGACGTGGGTGGGGGTGGAGAGGCCGAGATGTTTTTTGAGGCGGTTGTATGCGATCGCCATTATGCCGGAAGATTCGGTACCGCCGAGGTCGATAGGGACCCTGTCGGGTTCTTTATGATTCAGTGCGGCGATGATACGTTCTCTGTGTGTCATGGCAAGCTAAAAAAATAAAGGTTTAAAAGCTCGCGGCTGTTTCTTTGCCCCATTCCCGGGCGGCGGTCAGGTCGCCATTATCTCATCGGACTTGGTTTTTATAACCGAGTCGACCTCGTCGGTATATTTTTTTGTCATATCCTCGACGTTCTTTTTGCCTTTTTCCTGGTCGTCTTCGGTTATGACTTTTTCTTTTTGCCGGCTTTCGAGCTTTTTGATAGCGTCTCTTCTGACATTGCGAATGCCGACCTTTGTCTGCTCACCGAGACTTTTTACCTGCTGGACGATCTGTTTTCTTCTCTCGGCGCTCAAGGACGGGATGCTGAGCCTGATGAACTTTCCTTCGATCATCGGCGCGATGCTGAGGTCGCTGTTTTTAATGGCTTTTTCTATCTCCTTGAGGGAAGTCGGATCGAAGGGCTTTATTATTATCATGTCGGGTTGAGGCGCCGCCAGGGCGGCCATTTGCTTTAAGGGTGTGGGGACGCCGTAAAAGTCGGCTTTTATGTTCTCTACGAGTCCTGTGGAAGCTCTTGCGGTACGCACTGTTCGCAGTTCGTCGTGGAGGATATCGAGAGCTTTTTGCATTTTGCGTTCGTGTTCGGAGAGAATTTCTTTGACGGCCATTTTGATACCTCCGCATTCAGCAGATTAATGTACCGACCTGCTGACCGCAGATCGCTTTTGTGATATTGCCCTCTTTGAAGATGTTCAGGACGACGATGGGGATATTGTTATCGCGGCAAAGAGCGATGGCGGAATGGTCCATTACCCTGAGGTTCTTTTTCAAGACGTCTTCGTAGGACAGTTTTTCAATCAATTGGGCGTCGGGATTTTTGTTGGGATCGTCGGTATAGACGCCGTCGACATTGGTAGCTTTGATTAACAGCCCTGCGGCTATTTCGGAGGCCCTGAGGGCGGCGCAGGTGTCGGTGGTGAAAAACGGGTTTCCGGTTCCGCCGGCCATTATGACGATTCTTCCGCGTTCGAGATGTCGCAGGGCTCTTCTGCGGATGAACTTTTCGCAGATAGCCGAGACCTCGATGGCGCTTAGCACCCTTGTGGGCTGGCCGAGTTTTTCGAGGGCTTCCTGGAGCGCGCAGGCGTCGATTATCGTGGCAAGCATACCCATATAGTCCGCGGTTGTTCTTGGCAGGCGGGTTTTCTCGGAAAATATCTCGCCGCGAATGAAATTGCCCCCACCGTTTACGATCGCGACTTCACATCCGAGGTCGAGGAGTTTGACGACTCTTTGGGCGATGGATTCTACCTGTTCGCCGTCTATTCCGAAACCGCCGGGTTTGCAAAAACTTTCCCCTGAAAGTTTGAGCAGGACGCGTTTGTATTTGCTCTTTGCCATTTCCGTTCCGAAAAAATCGACAATTAAAGCACGAGAACGAAGAACTTATCGAGTCTTTATTCCGCGGCCCACGTCCCCGCAATATTTTATAGTTTCGCATCGGCCGACTATCAGCCCAGGCCGATGCGCACGAATCTTTTTATTTTGGCGTCTCCGGCGGCGGTTTTTGCGGATTCAGCTACCGCTTCGGCGACGGTTTTGCTGTCGTCCTTAACAAAAGGCTGACGGAGCAGACATTTTTCGCTAAAGAACTTCTTCATTTTACCGTCGACGATTTTATCGATTATCTGCGGAGGTTTATTTTTGACCTGCTCGGCGTAAATAGCTTTTTCCTGTTCGATGGTCTGTGGGTCGATACCGTTTTCATCGAGAGCCAGAGGATTTATGGCGGTGATGTGCATCGCTATGTCCGAGGCGATCTGTTTGAGGGCATCGGAAGCGGCGACGTTTTCGTCGGAGGCGTCGAACTGGACCATTGTCCCGACTTTTTTGTTGAAGTGGATATATACGCCGAGAATGCCGGGGCCGTTAAGTGAGTACCTGAAATAATCGCCGACTTCTGTTTTTTCGCCGGTTTTGCTGACGAGGTCCGTCAGGAGCCTTTGAAATTTGACTCCTTCGAGCTCGGTTTCGAGTATATTTTCAGTTCCGCTGTCGGCGGGACATGCCATCGCGTAATCGGCGAGCTTGTCGGCGGCGTTTACGAAGTCGTCACTTTTCGCGACAAAATCCGTTTCGCAGCAGAGGCAGGTGAGGGCGGCGGTTTTCCCATCGGGGCTTATTTTACTTACGACGATGCCCTGAGAAGCTTCTCGTTCGGCGCGTTTGGCGAGTGTCGCGAGGCCTTTTTTTCTGAGTATTTCAAGGGCCTTGTCGATGTCTCCGCCGGTTTCGGTGAGAGCCTGTTTGCAATCCATCATTCCCTGTCCGCTGATCTTTCGCAGCTTCATTACGGCCGCTGCTGATATGTCCGCCATACTAAAAACTCCTATACGTTTGCGTTAGAGCCTGTTTTCACCTGCAAATAAGCCCCTGTGGGTGATGTTGCTTCGAGCATCGAACAGGGGCGAACCCGATAAATTTTATTTTCCTTTATCCGGCAGGCTGCC
>CAYNKU010000259.1:0-3719 GCA_964397865.1 uncultured Pirellulales bacterium
GGATGTGAATACTACGTCAAACACAAAAGAGCAAATCCTGTGCCGAACAGGATTGAGCAAGTCCCCTAATTTCCGTAACTATCTGCCAAACTCCGATTTGGCCACCGCAAAACAAGCCACAAACAAACTTCTTGCGGAATCGCTGCATAATCGGGAAAATGCTTGCAATTTCAGTATAAATATAATAACCTCATATAATAGGAAGGGACTACACCGGTTTTAATCCTTGTGTCTTGGCACTTTGTCCTTAAGAGTAAGTGTCTTTTTTATCTCGCAGAGTCTTATGAGCTATGTGAAGAGGGATGATTTTTTTGTCTATTTACTGCTGTTTGGCGGACTCGGATTGCTTTTAACGGCAAACCTCTCCTGCTATCATCAAAAACAAGACCTTGTTCCAAAACAGGTTATTTCCGCTATCTATTTCGAACACATCGGCGAATCCAATAAAATAATTCTGCCCGTCGTAATCTTTGAAGAAAAACCTGCTCCGCAGCAGTTGAAACAGGTACTCGGCAGTGTGTTTTATAATGAAGCCGACCTTGTGCAGGTACACCCGGATGATTTTCGAAAGATATGCTCTGTCGTTAATGATTTTTTCTTGCTCAAAGAGCCCGAACCAGCCGAACCTCGCTTCGGCACTTTTCGTGTTACCGTTGCCGCGAAAAAACTCGCGGAAGAAACGGACTCGAAACCAACTGTCAAAACGCGAGTTTTCTCAGCGGATCAGTTTTCCCGTTTGCTGTCCGATATCCTGCAAATCGAAAAAGAATCACTTTATAGAAATAGAAAACTCAGAACAATACTGGCGTCATTGAAAGGACGCATAACAAGATAAAAATATTTCCGAAAAATAACTCAAAAGGAGAATTGTGATGAAAACTAAAATGTTGCTTGTTCTTATAGCTGTCTTATTATTTTCCGCCTTAAATACCGCACAGGCTAAAATCACCGTCAAAGGGCCGACGAAAAAGAATTTAACCAAGGATAGTTTTTGCCCCGCCAAAGACGGCTATAATTTCTTGGACCCCCAGCCGCCTACATACCTGCCGCCTCCCAGTGAAAAATCCGCGCTCTTTAAGGAATTAAAAGGTGGCGACGTCACGTTTAAGGGGTTCACTTTCAAAAAAGGCGCCGCACTTAGCGGAACGCTGACTATCGACGACTATCATTCCAAATTTCTCGGAACCCATAATTCCGGCGGCCAGATAAAAGCACGTTACAAAAAAGGCGCGGGCGACCCTAATAATTTAAGATGGGTTCAGCTCGTTAATTCGCAAATGCCGATTAACAAGCCGCCCGAAAAATATCCCATTATCGATCCCGTCCCGGAAGATGAACCCAATACCACCAGTCCTGACCCGAATAAATACAGACCTTTCTACTGGAACGAAGAGGAAATCGGCCGATATACGGGCGGAAAAACCTTCGACCTGAAATTCTCCGATCTGTCAAGCAGGTATCATCCGCCTACGTCGTTTGAAATCTGGACAGGCGATCTTTATATCACAAGCTGGGATGGAAATACTCCCGGAACCGTTACCTTTCACGATGGAATCCAGTGGGGCTGGGTCGGCGGGTGCATCAATTTTTCAGACCCGAACTGGATCGACCACTTTTGGGACACGTTTTTTTCTTCCCCGACAACTACCGGAACCGATAAGGTGACGCTGGACTTCACCGGGGCGAACGGCACGATTGAAAATGTCATTACCGATATCCCCGGAACTGTAACCACTCCCGGCGGCAATTGTATAGAAATCGAGTGGGACGAGCCTCTCGAACCGAATACGCCGATCTCCATCAAATTCAGCACGGCTTATCAGTCTCTTGACTTTACAGGAGGCATCTGGTTACTTGAGGAAGTTGATGTCGATATAATCGAGCCCTGCGATGTCAACCTCACAAAGGCAGGGCCGCCCTTCGAGGCCTATTCGCTCGAAGTTGTCGACAGCGATTATCCCGGCACCGCCTCCTGGCCCGGCACGGGAACCGGCTACGACTACGGCCATTGGTATCATTATCCCAACACCGGCTGGATGAACGTATGGTTCGACAATCGGCCTTTTGATTATACCGGCAGCAGTCCGATTAAGATAAAAATGACTATCGGGCCTCTCGACCCTGAACTGCCCTATAGCGCCACTGTAGTTGCCGGCTATTCGACCAATTTATGGTCGTATCTCGGAAATGACCATCCGCCGCTGCCCGGTGATGTACCTATGCCTTACAATGAATCCGATTATATATATCGTGAAGAGGCTCTGCCCGCCTTTGACGGCACCGGTATCGAGCCGCAGGAAATCCATACCGAAATAACAGCCTGGGATTACAACCCCCAATGGACCTGCGTATCCGTAAAGGGTGAGAACCTGAAGATTACTTACGGCCTTTCCGATTACAGCGAACCGTACGATCCGCCTCTGGCAGGCGCCGATTTCGAAGTCGATGGAACTATAGATGAATATGACCTTGACCTTTTCTGCCAGGAATGGCTCAGGCAGGGACACAAATACGAAAGCGACCTCAACGGCGATGGAATCGTTAATCTTCGCGACTTCGCGATCGTAGCGGCCAAGTGGAGACAAAGCCTAAAGGCAACAAATCCTTACCCGCCGGATGGAGCTGCTGATATGCCTGTATCAATGGTCCTTAGCTGGACGCCGGGCATCGGTGCCATAGGTCACGATATTTATCTCGGCACTGTTTTCGAAGACGTTAACGATGCCAATTGGTTTAACCCGCTCGGTGTTTACATGGGTTCGCAAAAAGAAGAATTTTACTCCGTCGAGCTTATGCCGGATATGCCCTACTTCTGGAGGATCGATGAGACTGGCGAAACCGAATCCGACCCGCAAAAAGGCGACGTCTGGAACTTCACAACAGGAATAATGCCTTAAAAAAATAAATTTCAGTTAATCAGGGCCTTTGCCTTTCCTTGACGGCAAGGTCGTAGATCAGAATTTGTTCGCCCTTGTCGGGTTCGGTATATGCGAGAAATTTACCGGTCGAATCTATTACCGAACACCCGCCCCGGCAAGAGTGCACCCAGGAATTGCCCACGCGATTTGTCGTCAGCATCGGTGCGCCGATAGTGGCTGCGTTTTGCGCAAAATCCTTTCGCTGCCCCAGGTAACTCGCGCGGTTATTCGGATAGAATATAATATCAGGCTTTAATACCCTTGCCCTTTCAACACACCGGGCGCTGCTGCCGTCGGCGCATATAAAACAGACCGCCTTCAACCCCGCAATATCGAACAGCTCCGGCCCAGGCCCCGGATCGTACCTTGCCCATTCGTTGCGATACCCGTCGTCTTCGAGGTCTTTATAAACCCACGTCTTTCGATACTTATATATAAACCCTTTAGGCCCGGTGAATACCTGCGTTATGTAATATTGCCTGTCATGCGTCTTTTCACTGACGCCGTACGAGATATACACCCCAAGTTCCTTCGCCACTTTCTCGATCCGCTTTGCAACAGCCCCATCCGGAACATACTCACCGAATTTCTCCGTATCGCCCACGTAATCGGTAACGCTGCTTTCGTGGAACATTATTATCTTCGCCCCCTTAGCCGCCGCCTCACGGGATAGCCTTTCGATCTTACCGGCATTACGCTGATTCTTCACCGGCACCGCGTCGAACTGAACAAGCGCAACCCTGTAAACACCAGCCTCCCCTTCCCGCCCCCACTCCACCATACCGCAAGAACTCAAAAATA
>CAYNKU010000260.1:0-3717 GCA_964397865.1 uncultured Pirellulales bacterium
GTTCTTTACAGCGCAGACTTTTTTATCGAGCGAGTAATTGCGATAGTTAATACACAGCGCGATATAATAACAAACAAGACTGATAAATTGCTGTAGGGTAAGTAATTATGATAAATTAAGTTAAATTCGAAATCCGAATATCGAAATACGAAACAAATTCAAAATTCGAATTACCAAAATCCTAAACAACAACGACCTGCCAATTAAGTGGTTTTGTTTTGAAAATTTGGATTTTGAACATTCGGTATTGTTTCGAATTTCGGATTTCGTGCTTCGGATTTTAATGGGAAAGAGAGTTTTACAGAGTTAAGTTGCACTGTAGTATTAAGGGCAAGCCAATAATATGACGCCGGAACTTGTAGTACTGATATTGAGTTTTGTGATACTGCTGGTGCTGAATGTCCCGGTGGCGTTTTGTATCGGTATTTCGACGCTGTTGAGCTTGCTGGTGACCGGTGATATCCCGGCGTTTTTGATGGTTGCCCAGAAAATGGCGACGGGGATAGACAGTTTTGCACTTCTTGCAATACCGTTTTTTATTCTCTCGGGACTATTTATGGGGCATGGCGGGATCGCGAGGCGTCTTATCGATTTTGCCAACGTGCTGGTGGGTAGATACAGAGGGGGCTTAGCGTTTGTGAATATTATGACGTGTATGTTCTTTGGCGCGATATCGGGTTCGGCGGCGGCGGCGGTATCGTCGGTGGGCGGGTTTATGGTGCCGTTGATGAACAAGATGGGCTATGACAGGGATTTTAACGCTTCCGTTAGTATTACCGCTGCGACGACGGGGCTTTTGATACCGCCGAGCAATGTGATGATCGTGTACTCGCTGGCGACGGGCGGGGCGTGCTCGATCGCGGCGATTTTTATCGCGGGAGTATTGCCGGGGGTCTTTGTGGGCCTTAGCCTGATGGTGGTTGCCGGGATTATTTCCGCAAAACACAAATACGGCCATGGCGAGCGATTCGGACTCGGCGAAAGTGTCGTTCGATTCTTCAGGGCGATTCCGGCGCTGCTTCTTATTGTGATAGTTTTAGGCGGGATACTCGGCGGGATTTTTACCGCGACGGAGGCTTCGGCCATAGCGGTGGTTTACTCATTTATCCTGTCGGTTTTTGTTTATAAGGAAGTCAAGATAAAAGAGCTGCCGGCGATTATCTTGCAATCAGCGGTTACCACGGCGGTTGTTATGATCCTTATCGCGACGTCGATGGCGATGAGCTGGCTTTTGGCGAGGCAGAATATTCCCCAGGATATCAGCAGATTCCTGCTTGGTTTGACCAATAGTAAGATAGTTATTTTGCTGATCATAAATATTATGCTGCTTATCGTGGGTACTTTTATGGATATGACGCCCGCGGTTTTGATCTTCACGCCGATATTTCTGCCGATAGTCAAGAGTTTCGGTGTCGACCCGCTGCACTTCGGTATTGTTATGATAATGAATTTGTGTATCGGGCTTTGCACGCCGCCTGTCGGGACGTGTCTGTTTCTGGGGTGCGGGATCGCCAATACGACGGTGACAAAAATATTCCGCCACCTTCTGCCCTTCTTTTTGGCGATGATATCGGTTCTGCTGGTATGTACTTATGTGCCGTGGATTTCGATGTGGCTGCCGAAGGCACTTAACCTGATCGCCAGGTAGGATAAATAAAGGCGGGAGCGAGCAAATAAAAGGTTTATAAAAAAACCGCCGACTTAACTTACAGCCGGCGGTTTTTGGTTCTCATAAATCAGTTATTTTCCAAGGGTTGTTTTTTGCGGAAGGTGAAAAACACCATAGATCCGCCTAAGATAAGTGCCGCGATCGAAAAACACAGAACCAGGACAAAGGGCATGCCTTTAGCCACGAAGGGTAAGATAGCTCCCATCATAACTCCAATTATTATCACGCAGATACCGACAATACGGAAAGGCGAGAAAGTATCTTTGAGCCCTGAAGGAGCGGTGTCTTGAGGTAATTGGCCGATCGGTGTTGCGAGCCTGGCGAAAAGACCATCGACCCGCTCGGTCTCTTCGGTCTTTGGCGGGAAGAGATGGCTGACAGTAAGGACCACGATCAGTGAAACCAGGGTCGTACTTATAAGCAGGACGTTTTCCACCTTCCAGGCCAGGCCCATAAATGTAGCCTCGTCGGGGAATAAATAGAAGACCAGTACCCCGACGGCAAGACCTGCCAGAAAACCTGATACCGCTCCGCGGTTGGTGACTTTCTTGAACAATAGACCCAGCAGCATAGGTATCGCGACAGGCGCGGTTGCAATACCGAAGAGTTTGAACATCGCGCGCACCAGGCCTTCGCCCGATATCTTTGACATCAGGATCGCGACCGTGATAACGATGCCGCCTATCAGTAATGTCATTAACCTGCCGGCGACGACATATTCTTTCTGCGAGGCGTTGGGCCTGACCAGCCTGCGGTAGACATCGTTTGTCAGGACGCTTGCACAGACGTTATAATCGCCGCTTAGCATTGACAGCGTGGCGGAGAACATTGCCGCCACGACCAGCCCCACCATTCCCACCGGCAGAAGATGCAGACACAGCGACGGGAATACCTGGATGTCGTCGGTGATTCCGGGAAGGAATTGTCTTGCGGCCATTGCGGGGATGAGGATAAGGGGCGGGCCGATAAGCTGGAGCACTATTACCAGTGCGCCGACCTTGTATGTATCCTTTTCCTTCGGGACGCAATAATAACGCTGAATCAGCGCCCAGTTGACGCTGCTGTAGCAGAGCATATACAGGATTATACTCGATATTAAGTAAACGCTGTTATAATCGGATGTGATCAGATTAAAGAAACCTTCGGGACTGTTGGAGATGAAAGCGCTTACCCCGCCTACCTCGTGCAGCGAAAGAGGAACCAGTGCGAGTACAGCCATCGCGAGGATAATGAACTGTATGAAGTCCGTTACCGCTACCGCCCATAAACCACCCATGAGGGTATATGCCAGCATAATTAAACCCGAGCAGACCATTGCCGCGATGAGGTTAACATTGAAGGCCTTCGAGACCACCGCCCCGATCGCTACCAGTTTGAAGGTGTCATCGAAAATGCGGACGAGCAGTCCCTGCCACGCGAATAACTGCCTGACGGTGGGACTGTATCTGGTTTCGAGGTATTCGACGGGACTGTCGATACGCGCTCGTCGCCAGCGTTTGGAAAAGAACAAAACGCCCGTTAATGTACCGGTCGCGCATATCCAGACGAGTGTTACCGCGACCCAGCCGTGATTGTACGCCAGGGCCGAGAAGGAGACAAAGACAAACGCACTGAAGCTTGCCATATAGAACGATACGCCGCTAAGCCACCAGGGGATTTTGTTGCCCCCGCTGAAATAGTCCTTCATGCCCTTCATGTATCGGTAGAAGTATGCTCCGATACCGAGCATCAGCGCGAAGTAGCCGATCAATATGAAATAGTCCGGCCCCATTAATTGTCCTGCTGCGAGTATTGACATACTATGACAACCTCCATTTTCCTCTGGCGAAACCGGATACTGAGCCGGTTAAGCGTTTGACTATCTTTAGTTAAGAAGCGGTAATATCAGAATCCTTTATTCATTGCAAGGTTTTTGTGAGTCTGGGTCAATCGAGCTCCATTGGGAAATAGTTCTTTGCGTTATTGAAGCAGATGTCCTCGACCATTTTGCCGATCATCCCGATATCGCCAGGTAATAGTCCGGCCTCGACGTCACTACCCAGCATGTT
>CAYNKU010000261.1:0-3702 GCA_964397865.1 uncultured Pirellulales bacterium
GCTGGACGGGTTTATAGAGAGTTATTTGAGAAGCAGAGCAAAGGATAGAAGCGTTTAATAGCGTACAGCGTGTAGCATTTAGCGTGGAGCGTATATAGCAAGAGCGTATATCGTATAGCGTACAGCGTGGAGCGTATAGCGTATAGTATGTTTCGTGGTGCGCAAAAAGCGTTGGTTGTGGCCGACTGCGTCGGCAATAATATTAAATTCTTATTTAATAAATACTTAAACAAGCTTTTTTGATCAAAACGGTCAATTTGAGTAAAAAAATTAAAATGGAGTGAATACTAAAAGATGAAAGAGATAATTGAAATTCAGGTGACGGCAAGGCGCGGCGATATAACCAGGCTAAAGACCGATATGCTCGCGGTGGGGCTGTTCGAGGGCACCAAAAAACTCGAAGGGCAGGTCGCGGATCTGGATAAGCAGCTTGGCGGCGCGATAAAAGAGCTTCTCAGGCTCGGCGACTTCAAGGGTAAGGAAAAGAGCACCGCGGTTTTATATGGTAAGGCTCCTGCGGCGGCTAAGAGAATTGTTCTTGTCGGGCTGGGTGAGAAGAAAAAACTTACCTTAGATAAGATTCGCGGGGCTTCGGCGGCTGCGGCGGGTCAGGCGGTGGGTCTGAAGGCGAAAACGGCTGTTTTCGCCCTTTATGGAGGTGACGGCTCGAAAGTCGATATCGAAAAGGCGGGCCAGGCGATAGCTGAGGGGGCGTATTTCGGGGGCTATCGGTATGACGAATTTGTTACCGGCGGCAAAAACGGCAGGAATAAATCGCTGAAGGTGGCGGTGGTTGATTCGCAGTCCTCGGCGGCGCGGAAGCTCGGCAGAGGTGTCGAAGTCGGCAGCGTGGTCGGGCGATGCCAGAACTTTGCCAGGACGATAGCGAATCGGCCTGGTAATGTTATCAACCCGCCGGCGCTGGCGAAGCTGGCGAAAAAGATGGCCGGCGAAACGCCTGGACTGAGCTGCACGGTACTCGATGAAAAGCAGCTTAAGGCCAGGAAGATGGGCGGTATTCTGGCGGTCGGTTCGGGTTCGGCGAGTAAACCGAGATTGATAATATTGAAGTATACGCCGAGACAGAAGGGCAAAAAGAAGCCGGTGACGGTGGGACTTGTGGGCAAGGCGATCACGTTCGACAGCGGCGGGATCAGTATCAAGCCTGCGAGCAATATGCAGGATATGAAATTTGACAAATCCGGCGGGGTGGCGGTTCTGGCGACGATGAAGGCGATTGCCGAATTAAAGCCGGCGGTGAAGGTTTACGGGATCATACCATCGGCGGAGAATCTGCCCGGGCCGACGAGTTACAGGCCCGGCGATATTGTCAGGACTTTCAGCGGTAAGACGGTCGAGGTTCAGAATACCGACGCGGAGGGCAGGATGATCCTTTGTGACGGCATATATTACGCGGTCACGCAGAAGTGTGAGCAGATAGTCGATATCGCGACTCTGACGGGGGCGTGTATGGTGGCGCTGGGTAAGTATAAAGCCGGGTTGATGGGTAATAACGAGAAGCTTATCAAACGGCTGCAGTCGGCATCGGAGGCGAGCGGCGAGAAGCTATGGCATATGCCCAGCGGTGATGAGTATCTCGAAGATATGAAAAGTAAGATCGCGGATTTGAAGAACATAGGCAGCAAGTGGGGCGGGGCTTGTACGGCCGCCTCGTTTTTGAGTGAATTTGCCGGCAAGGCCAAGTGGGCGCATATCGATATGGCCGGCGTCGATATATATAACGAAAGCAACAGTTCCGGCGCAGCGGGTGCGAGCGGTTTCGGGGTTCGGCTCCTGACGGAGTATCTTTTAAGTATTGCTGCGAAATAGACTTAGAATGGATTTGGTTTGGTGCGGACAGCAGTTTCAGGAAGTTAAAAATGGCAAAGAATCGAAAGGTAGATACCGCGAGGGTGGAAAAGGCGGTGCGGGAGATAATTGCGGCGGTCGGCGAGGATATAAATCGCGAGGGTCTGAAAGATACGCCTACAAGGGTGGCTAATATGTATTGCGAGCTTCTGGCGGGTATGCAGGAAGATCCGAAGGAACACCTGAAGAGCGTTTTTACCGAAAAATATGACGAGATAGTTCTGCTGCGCGACATACCTTTTTACAGTATCTGCGAGCATCATTTAATGCCTTTTATAGGTTCGGCTCATGTTGCGTATCTGCCGAGCGGGACGGTGCTGGGGGTGAGCAAACTGGCGCGGATCGTGGATTCTTTCGCCCGGCGGCTGCAGGTTCAGGAGAGACTTACCGACCAGATCGCGGATTTTCTGATGAGCAGCTTAAAGCCGCAGGGTGTGGCGGTCGTGATCGAGGCTTCCCATAGCTGTATGACGATCCGCGGGATAAAAAAGCCCGGTTCGATAATGGTGACCTCGGCGCTTAGGGGAATATTTATTCGCGACTCGCGCAGTCGAAGCGAGGTATTGAGTCTTATGCATAACGGCATCAAATAGAGGGCTTTCGGCTTATGCATAAACTTGCCCGGTCAGTTCGTTTTTCGATAAATCCTTTTCTGGATACCGATATCGCGGGCGCGAATTCTTTTGCCTCAAAGCCTGCCGGCGAAGGTTTGGCGATTTTTCTGGAATTGACTGTCGAGGTGGTCGGCGGGGTCGAAGGCTCGACGGGCTTTGTCGTTAACGTTCTGGATATAGACAAAATAGTCCGGGGTAGTGTGGCGCCGATTTTTGCCGGGCGGATAAGGGAGTGTTTCCGCGGCGGCAAGGGTGTGGATTTTTGCGGGATAGCCGAATTATTAAGAAAGTCCCGGGCCAAGCTCGATGGAAAATTCGCGCCGGCAAAAGTTGGCGAAGTGAGTTTGAAACTAAACCCTTTCAGGGAGATGGCGATAGATTGCGAGGATAGTGAAATGATATATTTCAGTGAGAAGTTCGAATTTGCCGCGATGCACAAGCTCTGGAACGACGATTTTACCGAAGAGAAGAATTTCGAGGTCTTCGGCAAATGCGCGAATCCGGCTGGTCACGGCCATAACTATATTGCCCAGGTGACGTTAAAGAGCGATAAGGCGGGTGATTTTTGCGTGGGTGATTTTGAGCGGACGGTCGATGATGAGCTTATAAAACTGCTGGATCACAAGAACCTCAATGCCGATGTCGCTGAATTGGGGCAGATAAATCCGACGGTCGAGAATATCGCGGTCTTCGCGTGGGAAAGACTCAAGGGCAAATTCAAGAATGCGCAGCTTCACTGTGTTGCGATCTGGGAGAGTGAGAGGACTTTCTGTTCGTACTACGGATAGCGGGCGGCGAATTTTTTTTGCGGAGACGGCCGAGGTCGGCTGAACCTGAGCCGGGGGGCATTTACAAATCCTAAACGCTGTTTATGCTGCGGCCTGCGCGGCGTCTGCGATTGATGAGCTTTCTTCCCTTGCTGGTACGCATACGGGCCCTGAAGCCGCTTTTTCGCAGTTTTTTGATCTTACTGTTACGGTGATTTTCCAAAACAATTCTCCCTGCTAAATTACTTCAGTGTCCGGTTTTTGCAATTTCGAAGGGGCAATTTTAGCATTTATGAATTCGAATTCAAGTCAAATCCTCATTTTATTTGCGGCAAAGACGCAGTTTGAGCCGAAATATAATTAGTCAAACTGACCGATTGGTCAGTTTGACGAAGACAGAAGTCAGAATTCAGAAGACAGGAGGTGATAGGCAGCAGGCGGAAGACAGGAGA
>CAYNKU010000262.1:0-3687 GCA_964397865.1 uncultured Pirellulales bacterium
ATACCAAGACTCAGACGGACACCGAGACTCAGACTGATACAAAGACTCAGACGGATACAAAGACTCAGACGGACACAAAGACTCAGACGGATACAAAGACTCAGACGGACACCTTGACTGATACCGAGACGTACGGAGAGACCTGGATCGAGACCTCTACTGAAACCGAGACTATTACCGATACATGGACAGAGACGATATATGATACTGAAGTCGTAACTGAAACCGAGACGCTGATCGATATAGAGACGGATACGACGACGGTTGCGGCGCCATTGCCGGTACTTGTTGAGCCGGAGATTCTGGGTTGTCCGGTACTGCTGGATGCCGCGGCGATGGAACTGGGGATCGCGACCGAAACTATTCAAGTCTCCATAAACAGAGCACTTGCCCTTTCGCCGAACATTCAGCCTTGCGAAGCCTGTGAAAATCTGACGGATTCGGCGGCGATTCTGCTGGATCCGGACGGCAGCGGAATGGCTGCGATGGCTGCGATATTTAACCAGATAGCTCCGTCGGGGATGCCGCCGACACCTCAGATGTTCGCTTCGATAGCCGTGGCATTTGCCGAAAACGCACAGAATCCTGATATGCCTCAGTATGCCGTAGCGTCTGATTACGCAGAAGCTTTCGTACAATATATCACCGCGATGGGCGAACTGGGAGCACCTGTGGGCGATCCTGTTACGTACGCACTGGACAAGTACGGTGAGTCGGTCATGGGGGATGCAAACACCAATATCGGGGCGTATATTATGATGACTCTGGAGGCTTTAGGCGGCTAAACGTCAAGAAAGCGATTGCTATAAAGGCCTGCTTATTTTCGGAGCAGGCCTTTTTTTATATCTCCTCTAAAAATCGCAAAGTGGGTTTTTGTTATTATCGGTTGATTTGAGAGATACGGAGGAATACCGTTGCGGTAATCTGGATTTCCTTAAGAACTTCGAGGTTATAAACAGGCGGCAATTGGGTCTTTTGGGTAGGTTGGCCGGTTTCGTATTCGATTTCCTGGAATACGATGACCTTTGAGAAAAGATGCCTGTCAATTTCTCTTAATACCTTTTCCTGGTGCTGGTTGGCGTAAACGAAATTAACCGCTCCGTATCCTGTGGCGACATACTGGCCGGGACGCAGGTCGATGATCAATATATCCTTTTCATTGCGCTCGGCCAGGTAGTTGAGGCAGTGCTCGGTTCTGCGGTTTCCGGTTAAGGCATTTAAGAAACGCCCTTCGACGGCAATAGGGTGGTAAACCAGAAAGCATACGATTGAGATTATCAAAAGGCTCGGGCCCGGGAGGAGCCGGGGGTGGGCGATCTTCAGAAGCACCGGTGCGAGGGCAAAGATTATCGAAAGCGTTATAAAGAGCCTTGCTGAAGAGGGGTGAGTATATACGCCGAAGAAGTGGGCGAAATATACGGCTGTACTGAGCAGGACAGAAGCTGTGAGAACCAGTAGGCAACGCCACTGCCGGCTTTGGAGCCTTTTTCTTATTATCACGGGTCTTATCAGGACAAGATATATGAGTATCAAAATGCCGAGAACGCTCAAAAGGCCCGCGTAAGGCAGAGAATAATCGAGGTCTACGATATTTGTAAAGAATGTCTTGAGGTTTTCGATGAACGACCCGATCGAAAAAACAGCCACTCCTTCGGGATTTTGATACGCGTTGTGCCTGAGGATTCGCTGCCAGAGATAAGGGAGCATAACCAGCGGCGAGATAAAGAACAGCCAGGAAGCGTTTTTTAGATAATCCCACCTTACTTTTCCGGCAAAAGCCATCCACACCGTCACCAGCAATGCAATTAAAAAAAACAGCGACTTATAACGCATGTACGCAAACATCAGCAGCAAAGCGAAGATAAAACTGAGCAATAAAAATTTCCACTTTACTCTTCCGGTGAAAAGCAGCCAAATCGGCAGGATAATCAAAAAGACAGGCGACTCGTAACGTATGTTCGCAAACATCAAAAGCGACGCGAAGATAAAACAAAACAGCCGGGATGAGGGCTTGCTGATAAAGCAGTACACTGCCACCAGTATCATCATAAAGAAGACGCTGTTTAGGACATCGAAGCCTCCGGATGTTCCGAAGAGGGTAAATACGGGGTATGAGACGACCAGGAGCATGGCGGCGATTGATGAACCGATATCAAGGAAATGCCTGGCGGCGATATAAACGCCCGACAAGAACAGGAACATTACGATAAAATTAAGTATGAAGGCGTTCTGGTAGCGAAATCCCGTCGCTGTGTGCAATAGCTGAACGAGGAAAGGGAACATCAGGGGCCTTTTGGGGATTTCGTTGTTAATAACATTCAAGTTGCCGTAATAGCTTTTGCCCATTGTGCCGTTATAGGCAGTTTTGTCATTGAGCATGGAGTTCGCGATAGACAAAAGATTAGTTTCGTCACTTAAGGTCTTAAAGCCGACTTTGACCGAGCCAAAAACAAACAGTGTTATCGCAAAGGCGGTGAGGACGCCGATCCAGTGTTTTTTCAGCAGTTGTATTAAAGAAAAGTTTGCCTCTCTTAGAAGCAATACGGTCTGCGCTACCCATATTACAAAGATCAACAACATGAGATAATATGAGCCGTAAGCAAAAAAATTATTCATTGCTTTTCTATTTATCCAAGTAAAGATGAGTAAAAAAAGAAAAGCGCCGAGGAAGAGCAAATTAGCCAGCCATGCAAATAGTTTTGTTTTGAATCCGTTCATAGGCGATATTATTACAGCGGCGTGGTTTTTAGTCAACGCAAAATCTCACGGGAGAAAAAACATAAAAAATTCAGGTAACCTCAGTTGCGATGGTGGTAGCTATAAGCGATTTGATTCAAGGCACTTATAAGTTTTTGGCTACCTTAAAAGTGTTTGGTGTTGTGAGGTTGAAGCTTAAATAGTACTTTTTCGGGGACGACTATTTGGTATTGAATTTAGCGGCGTATGGCTGTATTATTTCCATACTAAACCCGTATTGGAAATTTCGGTATGAGGGCAGGATATGTATAAAGATAAAAAAGTGGTGGTTGTAATGCCGGCTTACAACGCGGCCCAGACGCTCCGCAAGACGTACGAGGAAATAACCGCTCAGGGGATTGTTGACCTTGTTATTGTTGTTGACGATGCCAGCAGCGATGAGACTACCGCTCTGGCCCGCGATCTGCCGAATACCGTCGTTCATACACATCCGGTTAATAAAGGATACGGCGCCAATCAGAAAACCTGTTATCAACTGGCTCTTCAGCACGAGGCTGATATTATTATTATGGTTCATCCCGATTATCAATACACGCCGAAACTCATACCCGCAATGGCGTCGATGATCGGCAACGGACTCTATCACTGCGTGTTAGGTTCGAGGATTCTCGGCGGATACGCGCTCAAAGGCGGGATGCCGATCTGGAAGTATATCGCGAACAGGCTGCTTACGCTGGCTGAGAATATAATGATCGGTGCAAAGCTCTCGGAGTATCACACGGGCTACAGGGCGTTTTCGCGAGAACTTGTCGAGAAAATACCGCTGCAGGAAAATTCCGACGATTTCATATTCGATAATCAAATGCTGGGGCAGATATTATGGCTTGGGTACAAGGTGGCCGAAGTGAGCTGTCCGACAAAGTACTTTACCGAAGCATCATCGATAAATTTCCGCAGGAGTGTGAAATACGGATTCGGGTGCCTGGGGGT
>CAYNKU010000263.1:0-3650 GCA_964397865.1 uncultured Pirellulales bacterium
AAACCGTTTTCTTGAAAGGGATAGTCGTGAAAGCGAATCGAAAATTGAAGATGGGTATGGTAGGCGGAGGCCCGGGGGCGTTTATCGGTGAAGTTCACAGAAAAGCCGCAAGGATGGACGGCAATATCGAACTGGTCGCGGGTGCGTTCGATATCAATCCGAGAAAATCGAAAAGGATGGGCAGGCAGTTATACCTTGACCCCAAAAGGGTTTACGGCACATATAACAAGATGATCGAGGCCGAGTTGAAGCTGCCGGTGGGTGAGAGGATAGATTTTGTTTCGATTACGACGCCGAATAACTGGCATTATCCGATAGCAAGGGATTTTCTAAAGGCCGGCTTCCATGTTATGTGCGAAAAGCCTATGACGCTGACCGTCAAGGAGGCCAAGGCTCTTAAGAAGCTGGTGAAGGAATCCCGCAGGGTGTTCGGGCTTATGCATAATTATACGGGTTACCCGATGGTAAAGCTGGCAAAGGAGATGGTTAAGAATAAAGAGCTGGGCAAGATCCGCAAGGTTGTCGTTCAGTATCCGCAGGGCTGGCTCGCGACGGCCCTGGAGAAGACCGGGCAACTTCAGGCCTCCTGGCGGACGGACCCGAAGCAGAGCGGAGCCGGCTGTGTCGGCGATATCGGTTCGCACTGCGAGAACCTGGCCGAATATGTTACTGGTTTGAAGATAACGCACGTCTGCGCGGAGCTTACCTCTTATATAAAAGGCAGGCGGGTGGATGACGATGTGAACTGTCTGCTGAAGTTCAATAAAGGGGCCAAGGGTATTCTTCACGCAAGCCAAGTGTCGATAGGCGAGGAGAATAATCTGGCGATCTGGGTTTATGGTGACGAGAAAGGGCTCGAATGGCACCAGGAGCATCCGAATTATCTTTATGTCAAGAGTCTTGACGGGCCAATGGAGGTTTTGACTCGCGGCAACGGTTATGTAGGCGCTATCAGCGCGGCGGCGGGCAGGGCGACCCGGCTTCCGTCGGGACATCCGGAAGGCTTCTTCGAGGCGTTTGCCAATACCTATCAGAATTTTGCTGAGACCATCCGGGCGGCGATCGAGAGACGCAGGCCTGATAAGCTGGCACTTGATTTTCCGAATGTAAACGACGGTCTGCGGGGGATGCTGTTTATCGAAACAGTGCTCGCCAGTACCAAGAGTAAGCAGAAGTGGACGAAAATGAAGGTCTGAGGGGCCTTTAGGAATAATTGAAAAATTTGAAAGTCGGTGTTTGATTTTTTGAAGGAGAAAGATTATGGCAAGGCCTGTAACACTTTGTACGGGACAATGGGCGGATCTGCCCTTGACGAAATTAGCGGAAATGACGGCGGGCTGGGGATATGACGGACTGGAACTGGCGTGCTGGGGCGACCACATGGATGTCAACAAGGCGGCGGTGGACAAGGACTACTGCAAGGGCCAGTTGGACATTCTGAAAAAGCACAACCTAAAACTTTTTGCGATCAGCGCTCATCTGTCAGGTCAGCTTGTCTGCGATTTGAACGATGACAGCCGAAGCGACGGATTTGCTCCTGCGGATTGCGCGGGTGACGCTGAGAAGAAACGCGCCTGGGCGGTCGAGACGATGAAGAATGCCGCCAGGGCCGCGAAGAATCTCGGTATCGACGTAGTCAACGGTTTTACGGGTTCGTCGATATGGCACATGATCTACAGTTTTCCGCCGGTGACCGATAAGATGATAGACGATGGGTTCGCATATTTCGCAAAGATGTGGAACCCGATTCTGGACGTCTTCGACGAGTGCGGCGTCAAGTTCGCACTGGAGGTTCACCCGACCGAGATCGCTTTTGATATCGTTACCACGAGGCGCGCGATCGAGGCGGTGGGCGGCAGAAAGGCTTTCGGGTTCAATTTCGATCCGAGTCATCTGCTGTGGCAGATGGTCGATCCGGTTTGCTTTATTCGCGAATTTTCCGACCGTATCTATCACGTTCATATGAAGGACGCCGCCTTGCAACTCAACGGCACGAGCGGTATCCTGGCGTCACATTTGAATTTCGGTCAGCAGGACAGGGGCTGGGATTTCCGTTCTCTGGGCCATGGCGATGTCAACTT
This sequence comes from uncultured Pirellulales bacterium, assembly GCA_964397865.1. Taxonomy (GTDB): domain Bacteria; phylum Planctomycetota; class Phycisphaerae; order Sedimentisphaerales; family Anaerobacaceae; genus CAYNKU01. The sequence continues at coordinate 2,082 of CAYNKU010000263.1, forward strand.
CGAGGAGATTATCCGGGCCCTTAACCATATCGGTTATAATGGGCCGCTGTCGGTGGAGTGGGAAGATTGCGGGATGGAGCGTGAGCATGGGGCGCAGGAGGCGCTGGATTTTGTCAGAAGTGTTGATTTTGCGCCTTCGACGGTGGTATTCGATTCGGCCTTTGATAAATAACACCGCCGTCGATGCAGTAATAATTGTAATTTGAGGAGTTTTTTATGGCTGGTAAGAAAAAAGTAACGCGTCGTGAGTTTCTCAAGGCTTCAGCCGGCGCCGCGGCGGGCGCAGTAGTTTTTCCGTATGTTGTCAGGCCCTCGGCCGTCGGTGCGGCGGGGACGGTGGTTCCGAGTGAGCGGATAACGCTTGGCTGTATCGGGCTGGGCGGACAGGGCACGTGGAATATGAACGGCTTTATGAGAAACGCCGACGTTCAGGTTGTCGCACTTTGTGATTTGAATAAAGGCAGCGACGATTATGATATGCTTTATCAGTTCAGGGGCAGCAATTCGGCCGGATTAGGCCCGGCCATGGAGAGGCTCAAGAGCTATTACGCCGAGCAGAGCCCTGACGGCTCGTCCAGCGGCTGTGGTACTTATTCGGATTTCCGTGAGCTTCTGGCCCGTGACGATATCGACGCGGTTTCGGTCTGTACGCCGGATCACTGGCACGGTTTGATTAGTATCGCCGCGGCCAAGGCGGGCAAGGATATTTATTGCGAGAAGCCGCTTGTAAACACCGTTGCCGAGGGGCGTGCGGTCTGTGATGCGGTCAAGCGTTACGGGCGGATATTGCAGACGGGCAGTCATGAGCGTTCGAACGACAGTACGCGTTTTGCCGCCGAGCTCGTTCAGAACGGCCGGATAGGCAAACTTCATACTGTCAGGATCAATATGCCGGTCGATACGCAGGTCGAAACTCCGCCGCAGCCTGTAATGCCCGTGCCGGAAGGGTTTGACTACGATATGTGGCTTGGGCCGACGCCGTTGGTTCCTTATACCCACAAACGCACCCATTTCTGGTGGCGTTATATTCTCGAATACGGCGGCGGGGAAATGACCGACCGCGGCGCTCATATTATCGATCTGGCGCAGATGGGTATGAACACCGATGACACCGGTCCTGTCGAGATTTCCGCAACCGGTGAGGCGCCGAAAAACGGCCTGTTCAATACTTTTGACAAATATGAGTACGAATGTGTTTACGCCAACGGCGTTCGGATGGTAGGCGTCAGCAGCGGCCGGCGGGGACTGAAGTTCGAGGGGACGGAAGGTTCGATCTTTATTCACGTCCACGGCGGAAGACTCGAAGCAGAGCCTGCTTCGCTTGTCGAGGAGTTCATAGGGCCGAATGAAATTCATCTTGGCCGAAGTCCCAGCCATAAACGCAACTTCCTCGATTCGGTGAAGACCCGCAAAGAGCCTCTCGCCCCGGCGGAAGTGGGGCACAGGACGGCGACTATCTGCCATCTGCTTAATATAGCGATGCAGACGGGTAAGAAGCTCAAATGGGACCCGGTAAAAGAGCAGATAGTTAACGATGCCGAGGCAAACAGAATGCTGAAAAGGCCGATG
>CAYNKU010000264.1:0-3624 GCA_964397865.1 uncultured Pirellulales bacterium
CGACTAAGCCGAAAAAAATAACGGCAAAGTGCATACTCAGCAGGACGCATTTATCAGTATTTACTTGACTTTGCTTGCGATTTTTAGTATAAATAATATCTGCGGGTTAACCCCTGCGATGCTCGTATGGAAAGAGTGATTTGAAAAAACCGATACCCTTATTTAGGGAAGTCAGGCCTTGATGGATCGGAAATGCCTAAGTTTTTAGGACTTTCGGACACAAGCAACGACTGCCCACTTGGAAATAATGGGTTTTCTTCAAAGGCTTTCCTACGGCATTTGCGGAGGCTTACCTTGCAGCTAATGAAAGGCCTGTTCCTGCAGGCCTTTTTTGTTTGCGCTCTTTAACCGTACACACCGGCACATCGGATAGCCAGCATACACTTTATTAAAAATTAGCCTCTTCAAAATAATTGCTATGAGGCCATTCTCCTTAAATTGGGGTTTAGAAAAAAAGTAATATAACCAATTTATGAGAATGGCCTACATATTATCTTGTGGGTGAGAATGCGTTAGTTTTTACATAACTCCGGTAAATTGAGCATGTTATCTGATTTTTTGCACCATATTATTTCGGCCTCAAAATACTCGGGGGCCCTCTAAGCCCCTTTTGCTCCGTCGCGTCGGCGTCGGCCCTCACCCAAAACCGGGCTGGCGACGATGCGTAAGGGGCAAAAGGGGCGATTGCCCCAACTTGCTCCGGAGCCGAGGCAGAGGCCTTTTCGGTTTTCGCCCACAAATTATTCCGAAGAGCCAAAAATTATTATACCCGGCTCTTAAATAAACTTCCGCAACAGCGTATCACGGCTCACATATTTACCGACGTTCATATTAGAGACGATCTCATTTCTTTATATCTTCGCCGCCGCGGAACCGGCGGTTTGCCGACAAAATATCGGACCTTTACTCTTCGATAAACTTGTCGTTTTCAGCCTTTTAACCTCAAGGCTCGGTGCCGAATTGTCGATAAAAACAGCGCCGATGGGCTTTTTAAAGGCTTTAAAGGCAGGAAATTCTAAGTTTCTGTTATCGACAGAGTTATGGAGTAACAAAAATGCCGAAGGTACGCAGCTTCACCGTCTTGCCGGCACTGCCGGATTCTTTGAAAGAACTTGATAATATTGCCAGGAATATGTTCTGGGCCTGGAACCACGACGCCGTGGCACTCTTCAGGCGTATGGATAGCGATCTCTGGGATTCCTGCGGACATAATCCCGTTAAACTTCTCGGGAGTATTTCCCAAAAAAGGCTCGAAGAACTTGCTGAAAACAAAGGCTTCATCTGTCAGCTAAACCGGGCCGGCGAGAAACTTAAAAACTATCTCCGGTCGCCGTCGTGGTTTGAAAAAGTAAATCTCACCGGCGAAAAACCCATTATTGCTTATTTCAGTGCCGAATACGGAATACACGAATGCCTGCCCGTATATTCGGGCGGACTCGGCGGCCTTGCGGGTGACTATCTCAAAAGTGCCTCCGACCTCGGAATACCTCTTGTCGCCGTCGGACTGCTCTATCAGAAAGGTTACTTCCGCCAGTACCTCAATATCGACGGCTGGCAGCAGGAAGTCTACGCCGAAAACGACTTTTACAATATGCCCGTCGAACGGATTTATAAAAAAGACTCTCAGCCCCTGACTGTCGGCGCAGAGTTCCCGGGCAGAACCGTATATGCGCAAATATGGTCTATCACTGTCGGGAAAATCAAACTCTACATGCTCGACACCAATATCGATTCGAACGCCCCCGAGGACCGGATCATCACCGCGACCCTTTATGGCGGCGACCGCGAAATGAGAATCCGACAGGAAATTATGCTCGGTATCGGAGGACTCAGGGCACTGACCGCGATGGGTATAAAACCGGCGGTCTGCCACATGAACGAAGGACACGCCGCATTTATGGCCCTCGAGAGGATCCGCGAACTCATCGAAGCCAATGGTATCACCTTCGACGAGGCTGTCGAAATCACAAAATCCTCGAATATATTCACTATCCATACGCCCGTAAAAGCCGGCAACGACGAATTTCCGACCGATATGGTAGATAAATATCTCGGCAGCTATTTCCCCTCGCTCGGTATAGACAGAAAACGTTTTTTCTCATTGGGGAAAATCGCTCCCGATAATGAGAATGAGCCTTTCCAGATGCCCGTGCTCGCTCTCAAGCTCAGTTCATACAGAAACGGCGTCAGCGAACTCCACGGACAGATAACACGCAGAATTTGGTCGCTGCTCTGGCCGGGAATTCCCGAGTCCGAGATACCGATAACATCGATTACCAACGGTACCCACGTTAAAACCTGGCTCTCCGATGAAATGAATTATTTATACGAGAGATACATAGGTCTCAACTGGAACGAGGAGATCTTCGGCAAGTCGCTCTGGAAAAATATCGACCAGATACCCGACGAAGAACTCTGGCGTACCCACCAGCAGTCAAAGGGCAACCTAATAGCATTCGCTCGAAAACGTCTCAAAGCCCAGTTGCAGCGACGCGGTACTTATCATACCGAGCTGAACTGGGCCGAGGAAGTTCTCGACCCCGAGGCCCTGACCATCGGCTTTGCGAGAAGATTCGCGACTTACAAGAGAGGGAACCTGCTCCTTAAAGACCCTACAAGATTAGCAAAGCTGCTCAAAGACCCCGCAAAACCCGTCCAGTTTGTGTTCGCCGGAAAGGCGCACCCCAGGGACAGCGAAGGAAAAGAGATCATCCGCCAGATCATTCACTTCGCGAACCAGTTCAGCGTTAGAAAGCGGATCGTCTTCCTCGAGGATTACGATATCAACCTCGCCAGAATGCTCGTCCGTGGTGTCGATGTCTGGCTCAATAATCCGCGAAGGCCCTTAGAAGCAAGCGGCACAAGCGGAATGAAGGCCGCGATCAACGGAGTCCTTAATTTGAGCACTCTTGACGGATGGTGGTGCGAAGGCTACAAACCTGAAGCCGGTTGGGTCATTGGGGCCGGTGAAAACTACGACGACCCCGCTTATCAGGATATGGTCGAATCGCAGGCGCTTTATAACATCCTCGAAAACGAGGTCATACCGCTGTTCTACGCTCGCTGTGAAAACAACCTGCCAAGGGCCTGGATACACCGGGTCAAAAATTCCATAAAGTGGATTGCACCGAGATTCAACACCCACAGAATGGCCGGCGAATACGCCCTGAAATTTTACAGCCCCGCCGCGAAACAATTCAGCTACCTCACCGCCGAAGATATGTCGAGGGCGAAGGAGCTCGCCGCGTGGAAATCCAAAATGAGAAATGCCTGGCCGAATTTCGATATCAAGGATGTCCAGGTCGAGATCGATAACGGCCTGGAACTGAATCCCAGGCAGCCGCAGGTCAGCGTAGGCGCCGAATTAAACGTTACCGCACTGATCAAACTCGATTCCGTCAGTTATGATGATATCTCGGTCGAGCTTTATCATGGCCCCGTCGATACATGGGGAAATATCACCGACGGCATCGCGGTAAAAATGGAGTACAAGGAGCCCGGCGACTGTGATGGCGAACATTGGTTCGTCGGTTCGGTCTCCTGCAGAAACTCAGGCCGCCGAGGACTCGCCGTCAGGGTACTGCCGAAACACAAAGACCTCATTAACCCCTACGAACTCGGACT
>CAYNKU010000265.1:0-3617 GCA_964397865.1 uncultured Pirellulales bacterium
GGGAGTAGCTCAGTGGTAGAGCATCTGCTTCCCAAGCAGAGGGTCGTGGGTTCGAGCCCCATCTCCCGCTCCATTTTCCCTTAATATACTTGCCGTTTTGACCCTACTAACTCGGTATGTATCATAATGTTAGCACAGCACATTCTTGGTAAGAACGTATTCACCATTACTATTGCCTCAAAACCATCATTCGGGTAGCGTTGCAATTACTTCCTCTTCAACATTTTCTTCATAAAGTTCTGGTAACCCAATTCTACTCAAATAATACGCAAACCTCTGAGATAATGATTCTCTAAATAGCTCATTCATCGACCCTATATATAACTTACCCCCCTGCCCATAGAGCATATCCCTAGCAACTGTGAAGAAATGTTTGAAGTCAATAACTAAATCGGGAATCTGATACTCTCTATAACTGTAAATGAAATGATATCTTTGGTTTTGATTTGTTTCAACATCCCCCCACTTTTGCTTGCCAATTTTTTGCATTACTAATCCCAATTCTGTTAAGTGTTCCCCTGATTTCAGAGATTCTGCCAAATATGCTGGACACAGCAAAATGCGATGTAAATATTTGTCTTGGTCATCCTTTGGCTTCACTCTATTTTTATAATCTAATTCAAGGTCACAGTCTTGAGTTAACACAACAACATATGGGTAGGTTATATCCCTTGCTTTCGCTTTCGCTTTCCCTTCGCTCACAGAGACTACCTCATAAACGAAATCCCTCAATATATCGCCTTGACATACCCTCTCACCATTATGCTTGATGTATCTTTCTTCAATCTTTGATTTCATATTCAGTGGTCTTCACTTTAACTTGTGTTTTTATGTATTTCTCCGTTTCTACATCGAAGTTCTTTGAATCATCTTCTTCCTTAACTTTGCTTATCTTGGACTTGTAATCGTCATCTGTTTCGAGATCTTTTATCGAATCATCTTCAAAGTAATCTATCATTTTACCTCTCCCCCTCTCATAATTTCCCTTAAACCTTCTTGTATACTTTCCTCAAACCAATATTTTATATTAACGTGTAACGCTTTTACCTTATCAAACACCTCATGAACATCTAGTTCCTCCCGTAAATAACAATCGTAATCAAGCACGAACTCTTTTCGAGCAATCGTATTTGGATATTCGCTATTAAACAAACCGAATCGTAATCGTATATCGCTATCTTTTTCTTTCATATCTAGTGACTGCACACATCTTTTCACACTCTTCTTGTACTCACCCTTAACAAATTCCCGAACCACAGAAAACATTGATGGATTGATAAGGTTATTCCAACCAAAAGGGTCACCAATCGGTATCTTTATTTGGTTTATATATCTGAGTCCAATTCTATTGACAACTTTTATTACATTGTATATATCGAAGAATGGTCTAATCGCTGATTCAATATCATGGTTGAATTCGTCAAAGCTTTTGTATCTAGAATACTCCAAAGATATAAAATCTTGTGTCACAACAACTGTCTTGGTTCTCTCTTTATTAATAAAGTCCCATTTAATAAGTTCTTCCTGTACAACCTTTATTCCTTCTCCACTACTCGCCTTCGGTACTGCCACTTCAATAAATTTCCCTGGCTTTTCTTCTAAAATTGGGAATATATCCTTTATTTTTTCTTGGAATTCAACCGGTGGTGCAGTAATGCCCAACCCAAGCATCTTAGGAAAATCTACTCTAAATATCACATTCGTCAAGAAATTTGAAATATATGAGGTATTTACTGATTCACCCATTTTATTTTCCTATTACCCTTCTTACTCCCATATTCTAACACAGTACCATTAATTTTGTTATTTTCAACTTACTTCGATGTCTGAAAGTAAAACAAAATTCTTGTCCTTGAAGATTTCGCTTGCATTACCCACCGTTATCACAAACAATACTACCACTATAATACTCTGTCAATAACCCCGTTCTCTTTTAGAACGTACACTTCCAACTTTCCCATACTACCTACACCTCCTTTTTTATTCTACTTTCGCTTTCTCACCCGAAAGCACTTTTGCCAATTCTCCGTCTCTGTCATATACTCTAAGCTCACGCACATTCTTTAATTCTATAGCTACACTCGTACCATGCTTACCATTGTACAGCCTAACCAGCAACATACCACTTGCTTCAACCGCAATACCCTTCCTATCTATCACCTCTAACGCTTCCTCTGCTAATTTATCCCATACAGTAATCAAACTTCCTGGCTTTTTGTTAAGTTACTGTTAAGCACCTGACGGCTCTGGGGCAAAAGGTTTTCAGTGCCCTACAACATAGGGGTAGGCTGGGGGGAGTGGGTTTTAAGCTTGTTATAGACATTGACACTCAGCAAGCAAAGGTTCTAATATGACCACGGTGGATATAATATGGGAAATCCTGGTTTATAAAGCAGAGATATGTAGGAGAGATTGTAAGGCAGTGCGGGGACTAAACTGAATATAAAGGAGGGAGTTGTGACGCTTAGTGAGATCTACCAAAAAGGGGCTGAGCTTCTGGAAAGTAAAAACTTGGGTTTTAACTTAAAAGGTGTGGAGACAGAATTTGTTTTGAGAAATAACGAAGAAGTCTTTAAGAGGTATAAGTTTCGTCAGCGGGCCATCAATTCAGTCGAAGCAACTACTGAAACAAGATTACTTGATGTGGAGCTTCAAGTTCCGATAGTCATGTCTTCCATTACGGCACCAATTCCTCAGATTCAGCAGGATGGACTGCTGAAGGTTGCCAGAGCCCTGAAAGAGGCGGGCTCTATGATGTCGTTGGGGACACCCGTTCCCTCGAACCTCGAAGACCTCGTGGAAGTCGGCGTCCCGTTGATACAGACCGTCAAGCCTTTCACCGACAGAAGTAGGGTGATGCAGATGATATCGCAAGCGGAGACTGCTGGTGTTAGCTGGGTAGGAGTAGAAGTGGATGCTGGCCAGGGAACCAAAGTAATGGACCAGCCGATGGCAAAAGATTGTACCCCCATGTCGGTGGACGAACTTAAAGAGATAAAGCAAAAGATAAGTAGACCACTGGTTTTGAAGGGAATTTTAAGTCCCTGGGATGCAGAAAGGGCTCTGGAAATAGGTGCAGATGTGATAGTGGTTTCTAACCACGGGGCCCATACTATTGACTATCTGCCCCATCCTCTGGAGGTCATGGATGAAATTGTCAGGGTGATAGCAGGGCAAATCCCCATCATCGTAGACGGGGGATTCAGACGAGGAACCGACGTTTTGAAGGGGCTGATGTTTGGGGCTCAAGCAGTAGGGGTGGGAAGACCCATACTCTATGGCTTGGCTGCAGATGGTGAAGAAGGAGTAAAGACTGTGATAAAGGAAATGGCAGAGGAATTAAAAAGAGCTATGACCATGACTGGAGTAAAAAGCCCTGCTAGTGCCCACAAAGGAATTATTTTGTAATTTGGCCAGCTACTGTATAGATAGACAGGCTCTACATTTAAGTGTAATAAGCACAGCTGGCATGACTTTACGACGGATTCTCTTGAGTGCGCATAATGACGGTTTGTGCAGTGGATATGTAGTCAGTTTCCCAATCCCCAGTAATCAGGAAACCAGAATGCTTAGAATCTCTCGAATGTGGTTATGAGGCAGGGAGATGTGCGCCTCGT
>CAYNKU010000266.1:0-3603 GCA_964397865.1 uncultured Pirellulales bacterium
TTTGGCGGTCAAGCGAATCTTTTTGATTCCGGTCGGCGTCAGGAAAACTCGACCTGCCCACCAGCAGGCCTGCATTTTCCTTCCTTGGGCGGAAATCAAAAATCTTCTACTTGCCGCTCAAAAGCAATTATTAGAGCTACCCTTGAATGGTGACGTTTTGGCTTGACCGGTGGGGGTAAGTGTGTTAGTGTGGTTCGATTGATTTAGGGGCTGTTTTGAAACAGCTTCCAGGAAAGGCGCGAAGAAGAAAGCGATGAAGGAATTCAAGCGGATATTCAAGTATGTCTGGCCTCAATGGCCGCGGGTTATCATCGTAGTTGTCAGTGCGGTGGTGGTCGCGATGCTGCTTTCGCTGAGCTTCATGGCTTTTATCCCAATACTGAAAGTGATGATGGGGGAAGAGGGGCTGCACGGGTGGGTTGATCGTAATACCTGTGAGTGGCGGTATGGGGTTAGCTTTTCGGTGCCGAGTATAACGGATCTGACCAGCGATACCGATATCGGCAGCTATCTTCTTGTTACCGGTGTAGAAAAAGCGACGCTTGGAGAAGCTGCGGAGATCAAAGCTTCCGACAGGATCGTCGGGGCGGGTGATCTGCGGGTGACGGAAAGAATAGAAAAAATTTCCTATGCCGATCTGCTCGAAGAGTTGGCGACCACGACGGAAGAAAATATTACGGTGCAGATCAGGCGACTGAATAGTGAGAATGTTCTGGAAGAAGTTGAGGTTGTGCTGGCGACGCCTTATAACGAGGCGCGGATTAAGGGGGTTGAAAGAAACGCTACCGGGCAGATCAAGTGGGGACTCGAAGGGCGGATAATGAATACCGCTCAGTGGGTGGTGAGTTTGCTGCCGAGAGATAGAGCGAAGGTTAGCAGGGTAAGAGCTGTAATTTTTATTATTATCGTTTTGTTCGTTGTTACGGCGATCCGGTGTGTGGCGAAATTCTATCAGACTTATATGGCACAAAAGGTGGTTCAGGTCGGTATCAATCGACTGCGTGAGGATGCTTTTTCGCACGTACTGGATATGCCGGTGGGTTATTTTTCGAACGAGAGACCGAGCGATACCGTCAGCCGGCTGATCCATGATACCTCCATAATGGGTAAAGCTATTAAGATCATGCTCGGTAAGGCACTGCGGGAGCCTTTGAACGCTTTGTTTTTTATGGCGGGTGCGATGTTGATAAGCTGGCAGTTGACACTTATTTTTATGTGCGCAGCGCCTTTGACGCTCTGGCTGGTGGCGATGTTCGGCAGGCGGATGAGGAAGGCGTCGAGGAAATCGCTGATGGCGTCTTCGCAGATGTTAGCGAAACTGCATGAGACGCTTGCGGGGTTGAAAATTGTCAAGGTTTATAACCGGCAGGCGCATGAGCGAAACGCGTTTCATAATATAAATCAGAAATTGCTCAAGCAGCTTCTTAAGATATCTCGTGTGGACGCGATGACGACGCCTGTTCTGGAAGTTCTCGGTATGGCGGCGGGTTCGACGGCGCTGATCGTAGGGGTATACTGGGTCAACCAGGATAAAATCGATTCTTCGGAATTTCTGGTTCTGCTGGGGCTTATGGGGGTGGCGGCGGAGGCGGTGCGAAAGACGAGCGATATCTGGAATAAGATACAGGAGGCGAACGCGGCTTCCGACAGGGTGTTCTCGGTACTCGATCAGCCTGTGGAGATCACAAATCCCGTGGGGAGGGAACTGCCGGCCCTGAAGGACAGAATCGAATTTCGGGATGTGGTGTTTACGTATCCGAACGGGGTGGAACCTGTATTGAAGGGGGTGAACCTGAGGATACAGTCGGGTCATAATGTCGCGATAGTCGGGCCGAACGGTTCTGGAAAAACAACGCTTGTAAATCTTATACCGAGGTTTTATAATGTAGACAGCGGGGCGATTTTGATCGACGGGTATGATATAAGCGAAGTCAGCCTGGCGAGTTTGCGCAGCCAGATAGCGATGGTGACGCAGAATGTGGTGACTTTTAACGACACGATCGCGGCGAATATCGCGTATGGTGAAGACGACGCGAGTATGGAGGAGATCATCGCGGCGGCGAAGCGGGCGTATGCGCATGAATTCATAGAACCACTGCCGGAGGGTTATGAAACGATTATCGGTGAGCAGGGAGTGGGGCTGAGCGGCGGGCAGTTGCAGAGGATCGTTATCGCGCGGGCGATACTGAAAAACCCGGCTATACTGATATTCGATGAGGCGACCAGCCAGGTCGATGCGCAGAGCGAGGCGAAGATCCATAAGGCGATAGAAGCTGTTATGGCGGAGAGGACGAGTATCCTGATCGCTCACAGGTTCAGTACGGTGGTGAACGCCGATGTTATAGTAGTAATGGACAGAGGGCGGATCGTAGCCGAAGGAACGCACGATGAATTGATAAAATCGTGCGGATTGTATCAGAACCTTTACGAGACGCAGCTTGTGAAATCGTAAGGACGTGTAAAAAAATTCGTGGGAATTAATTATGTCGACGCCTTCGAGTCAAAAAAGCGCAAGCGAATTATTCAAGAGGTATGAAAATAATCCTATCCTAACGGCGGAGCAGTGGCCATATCCTGCGAACGCGGTTATGAATCCGGCGGCGATAAAGTTCGACGGGCAGACACTTTTACTGGTACGGGTCGAGGATATGCGGGGGTTTTCGCACCTTACTGTCGCGCGGAGTAAGGATGGTTTAACGAACTGGCATATAGACCCTCGGCCGACGCTGCGGGCTGACCATACCAGCCGGGAGGAAAGATTCGGGCTGGAAGATCCGCGTATTATCTACCTGGAAGAGCAGAAGCGATTCGCGATCACTTATACATCGTTCAGCGAGGGCGGGGCGACGGTTTCTCTTGCGATAACCAAGACTTTCAAGACGTTCGTGAGACTTGGGGCGCTTTTGCCGCCCGAAGATAAGGACGCGTGCCTTTTCCCGCGGAGGTTCCGGGGACGATTTGCGCTGATCCACAGGCCGATCGTGCGCGGCGAAGCGCATATATGGCTTAGTTTTTCGCCCGATCTGAAGCACTGGGGAGACCATGTCATCCTTATTATGACGCGGCACGCGTACTGGGATTGTCACCGGGTGGGGCTTGGGTGTCAGCCTGTGGAGACGCCGGAGGGGTGGCTTTTGTTCTATCACGGTGTGCGAAATACCACTTCGGGGGCGATATACAGGCTGGGGCTGGCGCTTCTGGATGCTGAGGAGCCGTGGAAGGTGATCCGGCGGGCGGATGAGTGGGTACTGGGTCCTCGCGAGATATATGAACGCGTGGGTGATGTGGGGGGTGTTGTTTTTCCGAGCGGGGTTACGGTCGATGAAAAGGCCGACAAGCTTAACCTATATTATGGGGCGGCCGATTCGACGGTGGCGGTGGCGACGGCGAAACTGAGCGATTGCATTGACTATATCCGGTCATCCCCGGGGTAAGAAGACAGTGAATAGTGAATAATGAATAATGAATAGTGAATAATAGAGGTATGGGGTTAATTTGGGGGATTTTTTAGGCAAGCAAGCGATTTTGGCGCATAATTGACGAACCCAGGTAGAGAGGGGTATTAAAAAAGCCAGATTCTAATAATCCAGAATCTGGCTTCGG
>CAYNKU010000267.1:0-3588 GCA_964397865.1 uncultured Pirellulales bacterium
AATAAAACACTTGATTTGCAGCCCTTTTCTGCTACAATCGTCATCAGGGGAAAGCTGATAAGAATTCACCCTGCAAAACTGCCGCGACTATTTTACGGGGGCTATCGATATGACGCTCAAAAATAAAAAAATCGCTATCCTCTCGCCTGTCGCCTGGCGAACTCCGCCAAGGGCATACGGAGCATGGGAAACCGTCGCCTCCAATATCACCGAGGGCCTGGTCGCCAAAGGCTGGGACGTAACACTCTTTGCCACAAAGGACTCGGTCACCGCCGCGAAACTCCGAGCCGTCATCGAAAAAGGTTACGAAGAAGACAAAACCCAGATCCCCAAAGTCTCCGAATGTATCCACACAAGCTTCTGCATGGAGCACGCCGACGAATTCGACCTTATCCACAATAATTTCGATTACCTGCCCCTGACATACACCCGCCTGATTACCCCCCCCATGCTCACAACCATCCACGGCTTCTCATCCCCCGACATCCTCCGCGTATACCGCTCACACAAAGATACCTACTACGTCTCCATCAGCGACTCCGACAGAGACCCCCAACTGCCCTACCTCGCCACCGTCTACAACGGCATCGACCTCTCGAACATCACCTACCGCTCCGCCCCCGGCGACAAACTCGTATCTCTCGGCCGAATTCACCCCGATAAAGGCGTCCACTTAGCTATCGACCTCGCCCGCCTCACGGCAAAAGACCTCATCATCGCCGGCATCATCCAGGACCAAAACTACTTCGACGCACAAATCAAACCGCACATAAATAATTCCTCGATCCGGTACATCGGCCCCGTCGACCCGCCCGCCCGCGACGAGCTTTTCCGCCAGGCCCTCGCCGTCATACACCTCCACACCATCCCCGAAAGATTCGGCCTGGTAATGGCTGAATCAATGGCCGCCGGCATCCCCGTTATCGCTACAGACCTCGGCTCGTCACGCGAGGTCATCGCTGACGGCAAAACCGGATTTCTCGTAAAAAATACCGCCGACGCCGCACACGCCCTCGAAAAAATCCCGGATATAAACAGAAAAAACTGCCGCTCACACGTCGAGCAAAATTTCACTATCGAAAAAATGGTCTCGAACTACGAAAAAGTCTACGAACGAATCTTTAAACTCGAAATGCAAAAATAACCCCGCCCCCAAAAAATATTTACTTAATCCATATGAAAAACTTCTTTAAGGGGTATAGCAACTGGAGTATTATCAGGATTGTACTCCATAATATCAGACATATAATCCCACCATTTGCGGTTAATCGGGTGATTAGGAACCTCATCAGCGGTATTATCATCAGTTAATTTCAAAAAGGCAAAAAGACTCAAACTCTCTTCATCAAGAAATATCGTATAATCATAAATACCGGCATCGCTGAGCAGCTTACTAAGCTCGGGCCATATCTCGTCATGCCTTTTCTTGTATTCCGCTTCGCAGCCGGGTTTTAATTTCATCTTGATCGCTTTTCGTTTCACTGTTATCCCTTTCCTCTAAATATCAGTACTTACCGAATTCCTTCGCCGCTTCGATCATCAATTTCACCGTCTCGGCTGATACGTCGGCCTGAATAATATGTGCCGGCGCCAATAAATATCCCCCGTCGGCACCAAGTATTTCACACCTTCTCTTTATCTCGGCGCGTATCTGTTCTTCATTTCCGCCGGGAAGCAGACTTTGCTGGTCGATCCCGCCGAAAAATGAAATCGAATCGCCGTATTTATCCTTCAATTCTCTGGGGTCAGAACCGGCAACGTTAGGCTGAACAGGATTGTAAACATCAACGCCCAATTCTATAAAATCATCCAGAAGCGGTGCTACAGCTCCGTCAGAATGCATTATTATTATCAGGTCGGGCCTTTCTTTTTTAAGCAGACCAAACAACCTATGATAACGAGGCTTGAATTGTTCTCTCCACATCTCCGGCGAGATTAGTGTTGAATTTTGACTGCCAAGGTCTTCACCAAACCATATCGCGTCGACACCAAGACCGGCAAGTTGTACAGAAAGCCCCGTAGTCCAGGATTCAACTCTGTCATAAAGCGGACCGAGCCAATCTTCACTCATTGCCAGCGCCATCATATGTTTTTCGAGCCCCGTCAGTTGCCACGCCAATTCGAAAAGGCTGAGTTCGCAATCGCCTATGATAAAATAATCCTTACCATATTCCCGGATTTCTTTTTCGGCAATATCGAAGCGACCGGGAGCATATGGGTCGGGGAAATTGTATTTTTCTATATCTTTTGCGGATGCAGCATCCTTCAAAGGCGGCTCCACCACCTCAACGTAAAGATCGGTAGGCTTCATCTTCATCCCAAATTCATTAAGTGTAATATCACCTTCAACCACAATGGGTTCGAACCCCTCCGCAATTGTCCCCCCAACAACAACACAATCGCTGCCCAAAGCCGTACGTATGGCATTTGCGGATATGCGATAAGTAAGATCCTCATAATACGACAGGGAATATTCCGGCTCTATGCCGAGTGCATTACCAAAATGTTCGATAAGAGATTTACATAAATCGAATTGAATTGGAATACGGTCCGGTTTACCTTCTCTTGTCAACGCAAGTTTCACTCTTTCTTTGGAATTCATTCCTCAAATCCTTATTTGGAAATATAATTACCGATACTAACCAGAACGATCGAGATTATCAAAAAAACCAATCCCAGCCGCATGAAAAAATATGATTTTTTAGGCGCGCCCCTCCATTCGCCGGATAGTATCCCCCAAATATTGCCGACTATCACGGTAGTTGCCATAAGAATTATCCACGCGACTGTTGCCCCCAGCTTCCCAAGACTCGATGCGCCGGCACCATAAAGCCCCACTCCCGTCATCCACAATGTCCCCATCAAAAAAGCATAGAACCAGTAAATGCCGGTTTGTGGTTGGAAATAATTTCGCCAACTCCCTTTGATTACCAAACAGCCGCCGCAATAAATAAAATTTGTCAAAAATCCGCCTGCCAAAGCCAGCACCCATATGGAATTACTCGCCCTGAAATTCACCAAAGCTGAATCCGAAAGAAACCCTCTCGCGGCCTCTGCTATCGGCCCCCCGAAAACAAATGAAAGATTCAGCATGGAATTTAATATCCCTGAAGCCAGACAAATTATAAGCCCCTTCATAAACCTGGGGCTGATATTAGTGCCGGTTGCTCTTGTTCCCGATTCCCGGTCTTTAATAGCGCCGGCTTTTCCGCACATGGCTACACCGACAATAGTAAAAACCATCCCAAGAATAATCACTATCCCACCGGAAGAACTTACCGTCTCCGGAGAAAATATAAGCATTGGAATCAAAGAGCCCGATACAGCGGTAACACTCATAATAATAGAAAAACCGAGAGACAGACCGACAATGTACAACCCCATCCCAAACGTTATGGCTCCGGCACCCCAGCCTGCCCCAAAAAGAAAAGTCTTTAGAAGCACCTTTGAATCAACAGCGCGATAAACATCCAATAGATCGGGTACCGTTATATAAGCAATGACAAACGGCACTATAACCAATGCCCAGACCGCCCAGACCAGCCAGATGTTTTCCCAACGCCATTTGGTCATGTGCTTCATCGGAGT
>CAYNKU010000268.1:0-3583 GCA_964397865.1 uncultured Pirellulales bacterium
CAGGAAAAGATTGACGGCATATTCCATGATCATGATGCCGATAACAATCTTAACCATGTTCTTTTTTACGACCGCACAATACAGTCCGACCGTAAACAGTAAAAAACATAACGCATAAAGCATCTCGGTTTACTCCTTGTGAGTTTCGTTATCCGAGGAAACCTCGGGCTTGAACATCGAAAGAATAAGAATTACCAGAAATAATGACGCTCCCACCTTCAGGCCGATAGCGATATTCGAAAGCGGTATGGTGCCGGCGCTTATAAGCTCCAGCGCCTCGCCCGGCAAATATTTCTGGTACAGAAAATTGATAAAAAAGCTGCCGCCGAAAACTATGCCCAGAATCGCTATAAAGGCAAACAGCAGCGCCCCCACACAGTCGAGTTTCGAGGCAACCGGCAGAGAAAGATTCTCCTGGGCGAATTCTTTGCCGAACGCCAGCATCAGGAGGACGTAAGAAGATGCGAGAATAACACCGCCCGCGAAACCGCCGCCCGGGGTAAGGTGGCCCGTGATAATAATGTAAATACCAAAGAGAATGATAAACATCTTTACCCAGCTGCTGATGGTTTTTACTATTACTGTCATTCCTTTCATATGTCTTTTTCCTCTACGAGTTTTTTACTTTTTCTTCGCAGGATCGCGGTGGCGCCGATAATCGAGGTGAACAGCACCGTGGCCTCACCAAGCGTATCGTATGCCCTGAAATCCAGAATAACCGAAGCCACAAGGTTGGCCGCTCCCGTCTTTTTCAGGCCCTGGGAGATGTAGGTCTGCGAGGCCGCTTCCGGGACGGCGGCAAAAACCGGACTGCCGAATTCCGGCAGGGTCTGAAAAACGTTCATGCCCGCCAGGAAAATCACAAGAACAATCACAACAGAAACCACCGTTGCGAAGAACTCTCTGTCGCCGGAAATAAATGTCAGGTCCCGGGCAATGGTGGCGCGGATAAGAATAATCAAACCAAGCACTTCGACCACGATCTGCGTTATGGCAATATCCGGTGCTCTCAAAAACAGAAACATCAGAGAGCCGCCGAACCCTATTGCGCCTACGCAGATCACCGCGCTTAGCAGATTCTTCGTCTCCACCGCGATAATGGCCGCGATTATTACAAACAGCATCAAAATGTAAAATACACTCATGCTAACCTCACCAGATTTTGCAGATAACAAATAAAATTACCAGTAAACCCAGGGTCACCCAGGTAAGATACGTAGGCAGAACTCCGCTGTGGAGCCACCGGAGAAAATCGGTTAAGCCCCGACCGCATTTGCCGCCCTGATCGTATAGATCGAAACGTCCTTTTTCCTGGCTGTTGTACAACGGCTTTAACAGCTTCATAGAAGATACCGTTTTGTAGAAATGCGTACCGGGCACTATCATCTGATCGTTTTCCTGCACTTCGCCGCAGGTCCAGGTAGGAACAACTCGAACCTTTTTGGCCATCAGGCTCACCGCCAGAATAGCTATACCCAGCAAAGCTCCGATCACTATCAGCCACGTCGCGAGAACCGAATCCCACGTACCGCCGGCAGTAGCGGTAGCCGGATCTATGCCCAAGGCCGGATAAATGAACTGCTCCAGCGGCACTTTATAGAAAATTCCGAAAAAGAGACACAACGCCGCCAGAACGATCATCGGAATCTTCATAGATGCCGGGGCGGGTTTCGTATCTCTAAGGGCATCGGGCAGACGCGAAAGGAACATCGAGTGTATGAGCTTCACAAACGAGGCCAGTGTAAGGGCACTGCCGAACATAGCGGCAACAAGCCACAGAGGCCACAGCGAAGCCGCCGAACCCGCCTGGGTTGTACCCATTTCAATTACACCCTGATAAATCATCCACTTGGAAACAAAACCATTCAAGGGCGGAATACCTGAAATACTCAAAGCTGCGATCATGCAGGCGGCGAAAGTTACGGACATCTTTTTGCCAAGACCGCCTAATTTTTCCAGATCGGCCGTACCCGTCGCCTTCTCAACCGCTCCGCCGCACAGGAATAAACAGCTCTTGTATATCGCGTTATTGAGCATATGGAAGATGCCGCCGGCGATACCTACCGGCGTACCCGTAGCTATACCGAGAACCATATAACCCACCTGGCTGATAGCGTGGTAGGATAAGAGCTTCTTTAGATTGTGCTGAACCATTGCGACCATCACTGCGATAATGATCGTTGCCGAGCCAATTATTGTCAGGACAAGGGTCAGGGCCGCTGAGTTGATAACAAAAAGAGTCCTTACGATTATTACCAGCAGGTAAATACCCAGCAGCTTGTCGATAGCCGCCGGCAAAAGTGCCATCACCGATACCGGGGCATATTCGCCGCTGGTCGGCACCCAGGTGTGTAGCGGCATTGCGCCGGCCTTGGTAATAGCCGCAACCATCAACAGCAGAAAGGCCGTTATCTTGACCCCCGTCGTCGTCGCAAGATTGATATCCGAAATAACAAAAGTGCCGCTCAATACCCAGACCATACCGACGCCGAGCAGAAAAGCGGCATCGGATGCGCCTATCAGCGCGAAACTTTTCGTTGCCGCGAAATTGCTGTTTTTGCCGCCTGTAGCTATTAAAAGGTACAGCGAGGCTGTGACGATTTCCCAGAATATCAGCAGAAACACTAAATGATTGGAAAGTAGCACACCCGCCGTGCCGCCTATTGTCAGCAGGATCGCGCCGTAATATTCGTTAACGCGCTTCATCTCCGGCCCGAGAGATTTGAGCGAATAAAGCGATATCAACAGGCCAAAGCCCATCGCGAATATCAATATAAAGCTCGAAAGCGGCGTCGCCGTCAAAAGCATATCCAATTTAAGGTTGCCGATTTCAAAGATATGCAAGGCATAACTGATCTGGTCAAGTTTGAATATTTTGAATATCTTGACAGCAAATATGAATGTAAGAATAGAAATAACCAGCGTCAGCGCCTTGGAGAGCGGTCGTATCCTGTTCGGCAAAAACAGCAGCACAAAACCCGCTATCAACGGCAAAAATGTTATCTGGACCAGAATATTATCCAATTTACATATCCTCCTTAAGTCGTTCGGTCTTTTCGCGGCTCAATCTGAGCAGGTCATTATAATCGTGCAGGACTTTTCTGTCCCGGCCGACGACTCCCACGCGTTCGGTGCAGCTATAACACGGATCGACCGCGGCCAGGGTAATCGTGACGTCGGCAATATGTTCGCCGATTCACGAGGCCCTGAACGAGGGCACATTGACAAAACTCGGCGCCCGTGCCTTGTGGCGGACGGGCCTGTTGCCGCCGTCGCTGCGGACATAGTGGAAAGTCTCGCCCCGCGGCGCTTCAGCGTGGCCGACGCCTTCTCCCGGCGGAATATCCTTTACTTCTACCGCGATAGGACCGCCGGGAAGCTTTCCGAGGGCCTGCCTGATGATCTTGATCGCTTCTAAGACCTCCAGCAGACGCACGACAGCTTTTGCAAAAACGTCGCCTTCTTCCTGGACGATCACGTTCCAGTCCAGCTCACCGTAGGCGGCGTATGGGTCATCGCGCCTGACATCGATCGCAACGCCGCTGCCCCGTGCGGTTGGGCCTGTTACCGCGTATTTAATGGC
>CAYNKU010000269.1:0-3573 GCA_964397865.1 uncultured Pirellulales bacterium
TGAGTTATGGAAGAATCGTCTGCGGGTAAACAGGTTGAGAAGAAGCCGGCGTTTTGGCGGTCTTTTGGGCCGGCGCTGATAACTGCGTGCGCGGTGATGGGGCCGGGGAGTATGCTTGTCTGCTCGAACGTCGGCGCCAAGCACGGGTACGAACTGTTGTGGCTGCTGATCTTGACCGGCGTTTTGATGGGTACTTTCATCAGTATGGCGATGCGGATCGCTGTGATGGGCGGGGCCACTCCTTTGACCATCATATCGAAACAACTGGGCAGGCCGCTGGCGTCGGTCATCGGGATAAACCTGTGTCTTATCGGCGGTACGTTTCAGTTCAGCAATAACCTGGCGCTTGCGACGGCGTTGAAGAATATCTTTCCGGTACTTAAGCCGGACTGGATACTGCTTGGCGTCAACGGGCTTATGATAATATTCGTGCTTACTTCTTCGAGTATCTACCGTGTTATCGAGCGGACGATAAAGTTTATGGTCGGCATTATGCTTGTTTGTTTCATACTCAACCTTGTGTGCGCGGCGCCGAGTATTTCGGGTATCCTGAAGGGTTTTGTTCCGCACCTGCCCGAAGGGTTGACGCTTAGTCTGCCTGAAAAGGTTGACGGGGTTATTATTGACCCGATGATCCTTGTCGCTTCGCTGATCGGGACGACTTTTTCGGTGGGCGGAGCGTTTTTTCAGGGTAACCTTGTCAGGGAAAGACGATGGACGGTGAAGGATTATAAAACCGGTATCGGCGACTCTATCGCGGGGGTGAGCGTTCTGGCGTTAATAAGCAGTGTGATTATGATAACGACGGCGACTGTGATACCGGGCAGGCAGGCGGATAATATAGGCACGCTGGCTGAGTCCCTGAGGCCTTTGATGGGTAATGTCGCTCACATCGCTTTCTCGCTGGGTTTGTTGTGCGTGTCCCTGAATCCGTTCGTTATTAACGCGATGAGCGGCGGCGTTATTATCTCTGACGGATTAGGTAAGCCCGCGGGTTTCAATGACAAGTATCCCCGCAGGTTGACGGTGCTGGTACTGCTGGTCGGGATGTTAGTGGCGATGCTGATTCTGCATACGCCGCTCAAACCTATCAACGCGATCATATTCGGCCAGGCGTTGACGGTGCTTTGCAATCCGCTTGTGGCGTTGTCACTTATGTGGATGGCGAATAACAAAAAGATCATGGGAGACCGCACAAATAACTGGGTGATCAATTTGATCGGGTCGGTGGGAGTAGTTGTGGTTATTTTCGCGGCTTTTAGGGTCTTTTATACACTGATCCTGCGGTTGAGTTAAAAAAGGGTTCGGCGGATTGTGGCGGTGCAGGAAGAAGAAAAAACTAACCCCCTGCGGTGCAGGGGGCTAATAGAAGGTAAATACTCGAAGTTTTTCGGTTAGTTTGAGTTATTATGTATGAGAATATTTCCATAATCGGTGACGGTGCGATGGGCAGTGTCCTGGCGATGCTTCTCTGTGAGAAGGGGGGGGCTAAAGTTCGGATATGGAGTTATGACAAGGGGCAGTTGGATGAAATAGAGGCGGCGCGTGAGAATAAGAAATTTCTGGCCGGCTATAAGCTGCCCGAGGAATTGATATTCGAGGCTGACGATGAGCGGATAATGGACGGCGCGGATTTGATCGTTTGCGCGGTGCCCTGTCAGTTTATGCGGAGTGTCTGGACGCGATTGGAACCTTATGTGCCGGCGGGTGTGCCAATCGTATCGGTTGCCAAGGGTATTGAAAACAAGACGTTGCTTCGGCCCGATGAGATACTTGCCGATGTGCTCGGCGAGGATGTGCGGGTCGCGGCGCTATCGGGGCCTACGATTGCTGACGAACTCGCGCGAAAGCTGCCGGCGACGGCGTGTGCGGCGTGTGAGGATGAGGCGCTTGCCAGGGAAGTTCAGCAGAGTTTTAACGCGGCGTGGTTTCGGGTTTATACGAATACGGATATTGTGGGTGTGGAACTGGCGGGCGCGATGAAAAACGTGATCGCGATCGCGGCTGGTATCGTTGACGGCGTCGGTGCGGGCGATAACGCCAAGGCGGCTCTTCTGAGCAGGGGCTTAGCTGAGATAACCAGGCTCGGAGTTGCGATGGGGGCCAGGGCTGAGACGTTCGCGGGATTGACGGGACTGGGGGACCTTGTGACTACGTGCATATCGCCCAAGGGCAGGAACCGATCCTTCGGGGAAAGGATAGGGCGGGGCGAGGGTGTGCAGGAGGCTATCGGGGCTACAGAATCGGTGATAGAGGGCGTGGCGACGTGCAAATCGGTATGCGAACTGGCGGGGCGGTTAGAGGTTGAGATGCCGATTACCGAGGCGGTTTATCAGGTACTCTTCGAGGCCAAGAGCGTCCGGTCGGCGATCGCGGACCTGATGAAACGCCGACTAAAGGCCGAATGACATTTCGTATGTCGTCGTGCGTATATCGTATGTCGTATAGCGAGTATTAGCGTACAGCGTACAGCGGACAGCGTGGAGCAGGTAGAAAAAGTGGATCCCCGTACCTATGGCATCGTCGACACTTAAGGCATCTTCGAGGCCGCCCTGCGAGTTATTACTGTCAGTTTGAGTTTTTTATATGGTTGTAGAAAAAGGGCTGCAAGCCTAAAACTCACAACCCATCGATTTTAGCAAATATATATTTGCTATTTTATGCTCTGCGTTTTCTTCCCAAAGCCTGTCCTGAGCGACGCCGAAGGGCCAAACCACCGAGGCTGAGCAGTAGAAGCATGGCTGGTTCGGGAACTGAATACATAACATTATCTAATAACAATCCCTCACCATCTAAATCCTCAATAATATGTACCTCGGCAATTGGTGTATTAGTCAAGTAGCCCCTGAAAAAAGCATCATCATCTCCACCCCCAAAAGGCATATCATAATCACCTAAAACAGTGCCACTATCATCCTTGAGAATTATTCTTTCAGTTACGCTCCCGGTCTCATTGCCCACAATATACATACCAAAAGATTCTACTGGAGTTGAGAAAGTAATTAAGTATGATGTGATGTCAGTTTCGTCGGGAGCCAGAAGCGCGTGAATTGGGCTGACGTATTCACCCTTCGACCCTGGATCGTCATACAGAAGCAGGGAATCCCCGACTTCCAGAGCGTCAAATTGTATCCCAAAATTCGACCACTCATCACCATCTATGGAAGGCTGACCCACTACAGGTGTGCCGTTGCCATAAGTTTCAAAATCAATGAAATGTTGCGGCTCACCTGCTGCAGTTGTGAAAGCAGCTTCGTCGGTAAATTCTACAACTCCGGCTGCACAAACAGAACTTATGCAAAGCACAAATATTAAGACTTGAATTATTGAACTATACTTTTTGCCAAAAACTTTTTTCATCTCACTCCTCCTAAAAAAAATTATCTGCATTTTTTGCGCAAATGTGGAATTTGCGCAGACGCCAACCGGATTGCGTTTGGGGCTTTTTTGAAGTCCCTAACGCATGTCGTTGTAAAAAAGATGTGGGGAAAACCGGCGGGAAATTCTGCAAGCTCTCTCACCACTCTCCTTCTGGTAAGCCTGGCACTGCGTGACAGGTTTACGGGTGTAATA
>CAYNKU010000270.1:0-3567 GCA_964397865.1 uncultured Pirellulales bacterium
ACGTTGTTTGCTACGTGTTCGAGGGAGACCGTGTCGACGTGGTGGCGGTGTTCCATGGCCACCGCGATCCGACAGCTTGGAAATCGCATGTTGACGGAACAGGTGCGGAGCCGAAACACGATAGCTAGTGTCCGTCGGAAAAGTGGTTGCTTTCCGGCGTGGGGTGGGTGAAGCGTTGGTCGGGAGGGGGGAAGATGGGCTTGGTATCTGCTCAGATGATCGCGACGCACCCGAGTCACCGCTGTCGTGGGCAGGCTCCGACTCGGAAAACAACCTTGGCGTGCAACGGATATGAGAGGTCGAACGACCAAGAAGGAAAAGCCCGGGAGCAAGCCGATGGTGCTGGCTTAGGCGGCCGCTTTTTTGCGTCGCGATCGCGCCGCTTGGCAAGTAGCAGATTCGCTGGCAATGAGAATCTTGCCCAGCACGTGAAGGTTGCGGCCCAGCATGGCAAGCTGCACGTACCGCGAGAACCCTCGTTCCGTCCGGTCGCGACAACGCTCCAGCCCGTTGCCCGTTTGCAAGGCGCCGATGGCCGATTCGATGCCTGGATGTCGCTGGCGGGCCTGGCGAAACTCGATTGTGGCCTCCGCTTCTTGTTGGCTTGCTTGATGGGTGCCGGGCATGGGCAGACAAGGATGGGCGATGATCCGGGCCAGTTGGCGTTGGTTCTCCGGCGAGTGGAAGCCGCGATCGAAAGAAGCCTGGCGAATGCGTCCTTTCTGACGCCGCTGCAGGATTCGCGTCCGCGAGACGACCACGTCGCGGTCGTCGGCATCCCGAGGCAAGAGATAGGCCTGGGCGACGAAACCGGCACCGTCTTCAAAGATCAATACCTGGCGTCCGAATTGGATCGGCTGGCCGGCTTTTCCTCTCTTATACAATTGCGTATGCGGCTCGAAGATGCTGAAGAGCTTCTCGGAGTTGGGCACCTGCTCGTCCTGAAGCAGCCGGCGGCGGGCCGTGCCGCAGACGTGAAGGGTTCTTTCCAGGAAAACTTTCAGTTCGGCATCCAACCCAAGGACCTCGGCGGATGTCCGTTTTGGCACCTGTTTTCGCAGCTTTTCCGCCCGGCTGGTGGTCGTCTCGGCCAGGTCGAGCAACTCCCGGTAGGGACGCTTCAGTCGCTGTTGGTAAGCTGCTCCTTTACGGGCGGCGATGCGGTCGATCCGTCGCGACAGGGCTTTGGCCTTCTTGTAGAGGTGCTTGTGCTGTCGCCAACCGCCGGCGCCTACCAGGGCCGCCAAGCCGGCGCAGAGTTGGAGGATCTTCCGCAGGCCGTCGCGGATCAAGGTGCTTTCGGTGGGATAATGGATGTTGGTCTTCACCACAAACGAGTCGGCGCGTACGGTCTGGGCGGCTTCCGGAACGAGACGATGTCCCTCGGCGACGATCAGCCGGTTGATCCGCTCGATCGTCTGGGGACGGATCTTGGTTATGTTGTCCTGGATCCGCCGCCAGTCGAACGAGGTTTCTTGGTCCCAGTCGCCGATACCCATGATCCGCCGCAAGGCACGATGTTGTTCGGCCAGGTCCTGGAGTTTGTCGTAGTTGAGGTTGCAGCCGAGGCGGACGGCGGCCAGCACGAGGACCTGCCAGTAATCCATGCCTTGGCGTCCCTGCTTGCGGCTGGAGCAGTGGTTGACATCCCGGGCGATGGCCCTGAGAATATCATCTCGCAGCCTGGGTTGGCTGTAGATCTGTTGCAGGGCTTGGAGAATGGGAACGATTTCGTCGCGGCAGTTGAGATTCAGCCGCACGTCCAACACGGGTTGAGAGTCGAGCCGCGTTTGGCGATCGAAGGCCTTTCGCATGATTCTTGCTCCTCGAAGATTGCTGCGTGTTTGAGACGAACTCACTTGTATTTGACGCATCAAGCACGCAAACGTTCCGATCTTCGAGGAGCATTTTTCAAGAAATCCCCGCCAAACACAGATCCACTCGCGTTTTGCGACGGAGACTAGCTAGTGCCCGGCCGAAAAATGGTGAGTCGGCGGCGTGGGGCGAGTGGGACGGGGGCGGAAACGGAGCGAAGATGTGTCGAATGCTCACCACGGAGTTGAATCACGGAGGTCGTGGGCACAGTCCAGGCCGGAGAACAGCATCGTTGCGCGGCAGGGTTGAAAGGTCTAACGACCGAAGCCCGAAAGCTGGGAAGCAGGCGGCGGGCGGGGGCTCAGGCGGCCGTTTTCTTTCGCCGCGATCGCGCTGCTTCGCATGTAGCGTCCTCGCCGGCAATGAGGATCTTGCCCAGCACATGAAGATTGCGGCCCAACATCGCAAGCTGGATGTACCGCGAGAATCCTGGTTCCGTCCGGTCGCGACAGCGCACCAACCCGTTGCCTGCTTGCAACGCGCCGATCGCCGATTCGACACCCGAATGCCGCCGCCGCGCCTGGCGAAACTCGATGGTCGCCTCCCGTGCTTGTTGTCCTGCCTGATGGGTCCCGGGCATGGGCAGACAAGGGTGGGCGATGATCTTGGCCAGTTGGCGTTGGTTTTCCGGCGAATGAAAACCGCGGTCGAAGGAAGCTTGGTGGATGCGTCCTCCCAGACGATGTTGCAGGGTCCGCGTTTGTTCGACCACCACGTCCCGGTCATCGGCATCGCGCGGCAGCAGGCAAGCCTGACTGACGAAGCCGGCACCATCTTCAAAGATCAACACCTGGCGTCCGAACTGGATCGGCTCGCCGGCCTTTCCTCTCTTGTACAACTGGGTATGCGGCTCGAAGATGCTGAACAGCTTGTCCCGGTTGGGGACATTCTCACCCTCAAGCACCCTGCGGCGGGCCGTGCCGCAAACGTGAAGGGTTCTTTCCAGGAAAACTTGCAGTTCCGCGTCCAAGGCGAGGATCTCGGCGTCGGCGGCCGTACGTCGCTGCGCCTTTTTTCGCAGCTTTTCCGCGTGGCGGCTGATCGTCTCGGCCAAGCTGAGCAACTCTCGGTATGGGCGTTGCAGTCTCTGCTGGTAACCCGCTCCTTTGCGGGCGGCGATGCGGTCGATCTGTCGGGCAAGGGTTTTGGCTTTCTGGTACAGGTGTTTGTGTTGTCGCCAACCGCCCACGCCCACCAAGGCCGCCAAGGTGGCGCACAACCCGAGCACCTTCCGCAGGCCGTCACGGATCAAGGTGCTTTCGGTGGGATAGTGGATGTTGGTCTCCACGACGAAGGAGTCGGCCCGCACCGTTTCGGCAGCTTCGGGAACAAGTTGATGGCCTTCGGCGACGATCAGTTGGTTGATCTGCTGGATGGTTTCCTGGCGGATCAGCGTGACGTTGTCGCGGATCCGCCGCCAGTCGAAAGTCGTTTGCTGGTCCCAGTCGCCGATGCCCATGATCTGTCGCAAGGCCCGATGTTGTTCGGCCAGGTCCTGGAGCTTGTCGTAGTCGAGGTTGCAGCCGAGGCGGACGGCGGCCAACACGAGGATCTGCCAGTAGTCCATGCCTTGGCGTCCCCGCTTGCGGCTGGAGTTGCCGTTGACATCCCGGGCGATCGCCCTGAGAATACTATCGCGCAGCTTGGGCTGGCTGTAGATGTGTTGCAGGGCTTTGAGAATGGGAACGATTT
>CAYNKU010000271.1:0-3540 GCA_964397865.1 uncultured Pirellulales bacterium
ATTAAAGAACGACTTAAAATTATCCTTCAGCCACTCATAATAGTCATCCTCAGTATACTGGCAGAATGTCTCAACCAAAGCCTCCTTAGGAATATCCTCAGGGATTTCCCAGTCCCCCTCCTCAAACTCCCAACCCAAAAACTCCTCAACAACCGCCCTATCAAGCATCTTTCGCCTCCTTGGGATTATACTTAGTCTTTTTCTCTAATAGTCGGTTTTGATGAATCTTCTTTGACGTACTCCTTCCCGCGAGTAATTTCTCTTTAGAAGCCCTTAGTCTACTTACCTGGGGTTTTCTCCCTGTTCTCCCAACTGATAATGGGAACTCCTGAAGCATCCGTGCTGTTTCTAGTCTTTGCTCAGCTACTTGACAATATTTTTGTGATATATCAATGTGAATAAAATGCCGGTCTGTTTTTTGAGCTACGACTGCTACAGTTCCTGTTCCCCCGAACATGTCGAGAACGACATTACCCCTATAAGTATAGAATTTAATAAGTCTATAGATTAACATTTCGGGAAAGGGGGTAGGATGTCCTCTACGCCGTGATTCTGGTGGAATATACCAGAAACCATCAGAGAATCTCATAAACTCATCATTTGTTATGTCTCTATCCTTGCTATCACCTTCCAGAGTCCAAGAATCTTTGCAAAAGACCAAGACGTATTCCCAAGAAGGCACAATATGAGGATTTGATGGACTCATCCAGCTTCCCCACGCGGTTCTGCGCTTCATAGTCTGCTTATACCAGATTATCTCAGTTCTCATTATCATACCAATTTCCCTTAGCTGGTTAGAGAAATCATGATGAATAGGGCTAAAATTCTTTATGCTTGTAGGAGCGATGTTTAGGGCAAACCTTCCCCCAGAGACTAGTACGCGTTTTGTCTCAATCCAGACCTTCTTCATCCATTCCAGGTAATTCTCATAAGCTAGGTTATCGTCATGATTATCATAGTCTATGCCTAAATTGTATGGTGGTGACGTTACTGCCAGATGAACCGTTCCGTCTGGAATTTGGCTCATCGCTTTCAGGCAATCACCACAAATTATTCGGTCTAAGAATTCCATACGCTTACTCTATCTAATGTTCCTTAAAATATCGGTACGCTGTTCGCCCTTGCACAGGTAGGATTCTCTTGCCAGTTGTTTGTCTTAATCTGCGCAAAGCCCTTTGCCAATCGAGAGCCCCTCCTGAAACCAATCTTATCATCTCTGATGGAATATCCTGATCTGGAAAACTATCAAACAATGCTTCGATCCTTGACTCAACAGTTGGTTTGGACGTAATTTCCTCCATGTTCTGAGACGGTACAGAATCAACCCAAGCTTTCTTACCCCTGTTGCATTCCTCACATAAAGTAATGAGATTTGACTTGTCATTAGTACCGCCCCAATCCACTGGTCTTATGTGGTCAACAGCTAGTTTTACACCATCAGCGGCACCACGCCCGCAAGCTTGGCACCTAAAGCCATCTCTAGTAAACACTTGGTATCTTACTTTCTCATTTACAGCTTTCCGTATACCTCTAGCAACACCTTTTTCTAAGGAGTTTAGCATTACATATCCATCTCCTCGGACATCTACTTTCCAGCCCTCTTGTCTCAAAAGGCGGATAGTCCTAGGTGTATCATTCAATCCTGAAATATCACGGATCTCTTGATTATGTACCCATTCACCTACATGCTTTTTGAGGTATTCTATGATTTCTTGTTTTCCGCTACGTCTTGGGCTCATTGACTTCACCTCCCCCAGCTTAAAATATATTCGTCCTGAACTTCGTCTGCAGGAAATACAGAAAAAGGGGATGCTTTTCTCCGAAGGACGTTAATACACCATAGGTTATAGTATGGGCAAGTTCCTGATTAAAGTTTTTCTTTGCCTTTGCCTCCTTTATTTTTTCAAGAGTCGCCTTCTTCAATAAAAGCACCTGTTGGCGTCGGCTCTCTTCTTTAGTTAGAGGCTTATCAGGGTCAGACAGCTTATCTATGCTGTCGCTTAATTCCTGCATTGTCCGCTGTAGCTCTTCGTCCGTTATCATAACTTCACCTTCCGCAGCAGCGTTTGTACTTTTTACCACTACCACAGGGGCAGGGGTCATTTCTACCTACCTTCTTACTGCCAACCTTCAGCCTCTGCTCCTTGCCGCCACCTCCACCGGCCGCCGCTTGAGACACCGGTGTGCCGGCTTCCCGCCTGACAATGCCCACATGGTATATAGTATGAACCACATCATGCTTTATAGTGGATAGCAATAGCTGAAACTGCTTATAGCCTTCACTCTTGTAGGCATCTACTGCCTTTATCTGACGCAAAGTCTGCCATCCTGCCTCCTGGCGCATATTCTCCATCGCTGTCAGGTGCTCTACCCACAGGCTATCCATGGTGCGAAGCATCACCATGCGCTCCAGCACCCTCATATTATCCGAGCCAAGCTCCTTCTCCCGCTCCTCATACAGAGTCTCGGCCAGCTCATTTAATTTCTCTTCCATCAGCTTCAGTTTGAGCTGGGAAAAGGTGCTAACATTGACTTCTGGTGGCAATGGAAAGATGGTAGCAACGTCAGCGATTAAGCCCTCCACATCCCAATCACCGCTACGCTCATCACCAATATGAGCTGACACCATACCTTGCATCTCCTCTTTAACCATTGACAGGATGTTCGCCTTAAGGTCGGCACCGCTCAGTATCTTCTTTCGCTCACCGTAAATAAGCTCACGGTGTTTATTAACTACATCGTCATACTCCACCAGGTGTTTACGCATATCAAAGTGGTAACCCTCCACCCTCACCTGGGCACCTTCAATAGACCGGTTAACCAACTTATTCTCAATAGGGGTATCCTCATCCATACCAGCCCATTCCATAAAACCTTTAATCCGGTCGCCGCCAAAGCGGCGCACAATATCATCCTCCAAAGAGACGTAGAACCTGGAACTTCCCGGGTCACCCTGACGGCCAGTCCTACCTCTTAGCTGATTATCAATCCGCCTTGCCTCATGGCGTTCAGTGCCTAAAACATGAAGCCCACCCTTCTCAACCACCTTGTTGTGACTCTCCTGCCACTCCCGCCACTCTTGCTTATCTCCATCAGCGGGCTCTTTCCCACCCAGTATAATATCAACGCCACGCCCAGCCATATTGGTGGCTACAGTTACCGCTCCCGGCTGCCCCGCCTGAGCAATGATGGACGCCTCCTTCTCATGATGCTTGGCATTAAGCACCTGATGGGGAATACCCTTCCTCTTTAGCCAGTCACTCAAGTATTCCGACTTCTCAATAGACACAGTGCCAACTAACACCGGTCGGTTCTCTTTATGAAGTTGCTCAATCTCGCCCGCTACCGCCCGGAATTTAGCTTCCTCATCTTTATAAATCCGGTCAGAATAATCCTCACGAATCATTGGCTTATGGGTAGGAACAACTACTACCTCAAGGTTATATATCTTGTGAAATTCCTCAGCCTCGGTGACGGCAGTGCCTGTCATTCCGGCTAGCTTGTCATACATCCGGAAATAATTCTGGATAGTAACAGCGG
>CAYNKU010000272.1:0-3533 GCA_964397865.1 uncultured Pirellulales bacterium
CCTGGTGGGCTCCGTCGTGGGCGCCGCATTCGAGTACGGCGCATTGCAGGGAGAACCGAACAGGAAGACCAGCTGGCTGATCGCGTGGGGAGTCATTGCGGGGGGTGTAACCATGCCCGCCGCGCAGTTGGTCATCAGCGTGATTGGCGTCTGTCCGAGTTTCTTCTTGTCGCCGGTTCTCCTCCCCTTCTTCGGCGGGGTGGGTACGGTCGGATACCTGGCGTGTGAGAGGGGAACCCGCGGGAAGAGAAATCGAGAGCGCGAACAGCGATATTGTCACGCCATCGCAGAGCACGCCGAGGAGGCGACCACCGAGGGCGAGTAATCCATCCTACTCTCCGCTTGATTGTCGCGGGGCCTCGCCTTAGCGGGATTGGGAAACATCCATCAACCGAGGAGTTTGTGATCAGGCAGGTCGCGGATTGCTTCCCCGATGGAATCGTCTTACGCTGGTGCCGCGACGTGGATCCCATCGCACGGAGGAGGTGGCCATGACGGATGAGTACGCGTTCAGGGCACGGATCAATGCGCCGTATTCCGAAGCACTGGCCCGCGTCAAGGAAGCGCTCAAGGCTGAAGGATTCGGAGTCCTCACGGAGGTTGACATGAAGTCGACGTTCGCCGAGAAGCTCGACGTCGAGTTCCGCGCCTACGCGATCCTCGGGGCCTGCAATCCGCCCTTGTCCCATCGCGCGTTGTCTCAGGAGTTGGACGCCGGCCTCGTCCTCCCCTGCAACGTCGTGGTGTACGAGGTCGGAGAGGGGACGGAGGTCGTGATCGCTGATCCGGAGGTCATCGTTCAGACGCTCGGTAAGCCAGGCCTGGTGGGTATCGCGTGGGACGCCCGCGAGAAGCTCCAACGGGTCACGGCGGTGCTTCGGGTTTAGCGGGCGATCCAGGTCACCTGTGGTGCCCTGGCACTGGACGCGAAGTGTGATGATTCTCCCTTCCGATTCTAGGCACGCTGGGAAAGAAGACGTGCGCCGGCTTCCTGAGAGTCTCTCTCTGCGTTAGGAAAGGATGTGGCTTTGGAGGCCTGATGCTAGCGACTGGAACTCCTTCTTCACCTTCGCTGCGCCGAGGGCGCCTCCACCGAAGCCGGTTAACCCCTTGGCGACGACCACCGCGACGTTCTCCCCCTTCTTCGCGACTGTGACGTTGAACTTGGCACGTCGGACTAACGGGCCCAGCATCGCGCCCCAGGCCGCGCTCCCCCGACCGTACACGCCTTGTAGCTTGTCCCCGCTTTCCAGCCGATAGCCCCGCTCGGTCATAAATAGGGCCACCTTGTCGGCAATCTCGTCCAGGCTTGCGCCTGAGAACTCCATCGTGCGCGATTCTTTCGCCTCCGCAGACCCAACCATCGCGATCTCCGCCATGTCTCCCCCTTTTCGTGACAGCGCCAGGCCGTTCGGCCAGTATCGTAACTGCGTGGTTCTCGTGAAACAACAGGGCGTTCTGGCAAACCGGTGGGTTTCGAGGACACGTTGACCCGGTTCGAGGTCTGGGTCAGGCTACGCCTTGCTCGCAGGGTGAGAACGCCCTTCGAGCACTGATGGACGCAAGGCGATACATTCGAGGCCAATATCGAATCCGATTGGGAGATCGAGGCGGGGTGTGAGGGTGAGATAGGGTATACGTTGCCGAATTCATGCAAGGAAGAGCATAGGATCTCAGCCGCTCTCACGGTGTTGACCCGATCAGGGTTGTGCTACACCTTCCGGAAGACGCCGTCGAAGTGAACACCGACTAGGAATGCGGTTCGCACGACACCGCTCTCCTCACGGAACCCGGCGGATTCGGTCAGACCGCGGATCTCATCTGAAGGCATCCCGTGGCTCTCCTTCGCCGGTTCGCGCAGGAACAGCCTCCCGCCGTCCTTGAGGAGCTCGTAGATTCGCTCCATCGTCGTCGGCCGGTCGGCCGCGCCGATATCATGGAGGACGTAGTGGAGCAGCGCCGCGTCGAAGTTTCCAGGCTCGAGATTGAGGGAAAGCACGTCGGCGGCGAACAGCTCGACGTTGGGCGCCCTGCGCAGGCGCTTACGGGCGTAGTCGACCCAGTAGGCCGACGGATCGACCCCGACGACCTTGCCTCGCGGAAGGAGCCGGAGCAGCTGCCTCGTAACTGCCCCGCCCCCACAGCCGATCTCCAGGATCGTTTCGTCGCCTCGCAGCTCCAGGCGGCGGAGATACGGACGGATGAGCGGACCGTCGAGGACCCACTCGATCCGAAGCCCGATCTTCTCTTGGCGCGTTGGAATCTCGAAGCTCATTGCGGCCTGATCCTATCCAGAGCGCGGGCCGATTGCCACGCGCTCGGAGCGCGAGACCCAGCATCTGACTGACCGCAGGCGCGATAGGTTCTCGCTCGGGATGTGGCAATGGGAGACTGAACCCCGAGCACCGCGCTGGAGCATGTAACCACGTGCAACCAGACTGATGAAGGTGACCTCACTGAGCCGATGTCAGCTGCACCGGAAGATGATGTGAAGAAGCCGTGCGCTACTCGTCAGCCTTCTTGTTGGGGCGCTGTCCTTGAGGTGGTTTGGACCGCCGAGGTGTGTTCTTAGGCGGGTTTACGCTGCCCTTCTTCACCGGGCCTTCACGGATTTCTTTGCTCGCCATCATTCACTTTCTGCTGTGCTTTCCTCGTCCAGTGTGGCATCGCTCAACTCGACTGTCATGTCCGTTCGCTCGAGCGAGACGTACATCCCTGCGACGTCATAGAGGAATTCACCCGACGCGTTGTCGTACACCTTGGTCTCGTGAAGATAGAGCTCCGCGTTCTTGCCGTCCTCGGAGAAGAATTGGACACGGCCATCGTACACAAGGTTCCGCTTGTGATCCCGGATGATGATTCACTCGACATCAGGCGAGTTGAACAAGTAGCTCCAGACGTCGTGATCGCCGAAACGTTTTGTCAGTCGAAGCTTCTGCGCGATCTTGAAGTGGATCTTGTAGTTTGCGATGTACGTGAGCACGACTGCCATGCCCAAGGCGACGACGCTTGCGTATCCAGCTTCTACTAACGAGGGAACTACCTTCAGATCCGGGAGTGCAGCGAAGAACGAGAGGTCGGGGAGGAAGAGCGCGAGGATTCCGTACGAGGTGACGCCGAGGATCAAGGCACGCAAGGTGAACTGGGACTGCGTTCTCGGAGGATGCGTCGTGAGAGCATCGAGGAGGGAGGCGCAGATGATCCCTGGAAGGAAGAGGAGAACGAGCCTCAGGCCGAACTCCGTGACGTCCATTCAACGCCTTTCGATCAATGGATGCTATGATCGTACCCTCTATGACCACAGGGGACAAAGCAACTCGCAAGAGATCGAGCTGGAATCGAACCACATCGTCGGATGCAGCGTCGGTATCACCGTGCGGGACTACAATGGATGCTGCCCACCCGCTCCATCTTTCCACTGCCTGCTTCACAAGCCGGCGCGTCCAACGCAACGGCGCAAGGCAACACCTTCGAGATCAGGCTCTTCCGGGTTTCGTGTGGGTAGCCGACCTTCATGATTGCTTCACCGATGC
>CAYNKU010000273.1:0-3522 GCA_964397865.1 uncultured Pirellulales bacterium
AACAAAAGGAACGATTGTGCATTATCAGAATGAACCTATATTTTCATGATGAAATGGATAGATAGAGAATAGAGGAATTCTAGCGGCTTAAGACTTGTGGCTTATGTGTGCTCTACCGAGCCTGCCAGGCCCCACCCCTAGCCTACCCATAAAGGGCAAGAAGAGGATTTGACCAAGCGGCATCGGTGGCAGACTTACCAGCAACGGTTAGGCGGAAATACTTTCGGGGTGGTCCTGGTGGGTAGTGGTCTTGGAAGGCTGACGCCTCCTCCTTACCACTAAACTCTACCCAGCCTAATCTTTGGAGATTGGAGAAGTAAACAACAAAGGAATGATAGCGACAGCCGTTGGCTTTATAGGGCATACGAGCCAAATATCTTTCAGCTAGCCTCTCGATATTGTCAGGACTAATGGCACGCTTCTCACGCCGAGCTTGCCTCTCCTCCCATCTGGTAGCTCTATCCAAGGCAGTAGCTTTGAGAAGGGCCGTCTTGTAGTGGTAAAAGATATCGGCTTGAGGAGCACCCACACTGGGGTCTATCATAGGTGAGTCATTGGGGCCATGACCCATGAGGAACTCCCGAATAAACCACCCGCAGCCAAAGGGACGGAGAAAGCCACCACGCTGAGGCCTGAGTGCCAATATCATGACTCACCTTTCACCCATAGACGTTGATACCACTGCCTATGCTCCTCTCCAGCTACCTTTCTATACTTGGCAGTGGTGTTGAAGCTCGCATGCCCCAGGTGCTCTTGTAGGAGCCTCAGGCCGTCGCCCGAGTCATCGATCTTAACAGCATGAACAGCGGGCATCTCTCAGTCTGTGCGGGCTGATCCCGCGTGTCTTGCCTGTCTCCGGATTGACCAAGTCTGCTAAACCAGCCTTCTCAGCACACTGCCTCACCACCTGCCAGGCTCGATGGCGGTTGATGCCGAAGATAAGTATCTTGCCTTTCTGACAGACTGGGCCACCACGTAAGATGTAGTCCTTAAGAATTACCAGTGTATCGTCACCGATGGGCAGCGTTCTCACCCGGCGATGCTCCTTCTCCTCAGCGACTACTTCTTCTACTATTGCCCCACACCTGGGGCAATAGGTATGGCTTTTGCTAAGTCTGGCGCCGCAGTGGGTACACGATAGCTTCATACGCGTCTTCAGATGCTGAATGGTGATGATGCCTTTGGTAAGGTCAATATCCTCTACTGTAATACCCAGAGCTTCAGAGACGCGGCAGCCCAGATGAAACAGCATATGAATAAGAAGCTGATCCCTGAGATTAGTAGCCTGGTTCTCAAGCAGAATTATCTCATCCGGCTCAAGGTACGCTTTCATCCCTCTCTTTGGCCTCCTGCAAATCATCTGCTTCCGAGTGTGTTCTATCCCCGTCACGTCTGCGTATAAGTTCACGAGCAATCATACGAGCCAAAAGACGCAACGTCCTATCCGGAATACTTGTTTCGTTTCCATCTTGACTTATTAATCTGGGAAGATGTAGAATTCGCTTAGAATCCATTTCAAACATAGTTTATTCAATGGTCACTATAATAGTCAATGAAAAATGACATCAAACATTCATTATATATTCGTATATTTGCACTTGAATATCATAGAACAGCTATGATATAATTGCCTTAAAATACCAATATGTGCTTGATAGGAGGTCATATGGCAAAAAGAATTAGGAAGCCACTAATTAAACCCGAAGTGCGTCGGGAGTGGCTGCGGCGTAACGAGGAGAATGGAGAGTCGCCTCCTCAAATTGCTGCTAAAGATGGTTACGACGTCCGCACAGTTCGAAAGCAGATCGAGCTTACCAAACAAGAACGGGAGTCACGCGAAGCAAGGTCACTCGTGCTACGCAATGCTCTGGAACGCCACTATGATGATCTACGCAACTACGCCGAAATGCTGAATTCCCAGATAATAGGAGCAGGAAATGTTGAGCCATCACAAGATTCAGAATTTATGGAAGCTGCCTTGCGACAGCATTTACCCCGCTCACCGATCTGGAGCCACATGTCAAAATTGCAGAGCCTACCGCAGAAAGTGGACGAACAACAGCAGAAAGTGAAAGCCCTGATTGAACAAGCGGTGAAAGCAGAAAACAGACTGATACCACTAGTCAATGCCGGCCTGAATGGGGTTATTCCAAGCATTGTCAAGGTCCTAGATCATCAGGCAGAGCAGTGGTCCCGAGGTTACCCGGGGCTTAATCTCAAAGATGACCTGTTCACTGAGCCTGCTGGAGAGGGGTTTGTGAATCTTTGTTACGGCATCTTCCATATATTGGATAGAATGGATATGGAGCACGCCGAGCAGTATAAAGAAATAGTGAGAACAACCCTGGAGGACCTGGAATCTCGTCTTAGAGAATCGGAGGAAATCCGTGCTTTAGAGAAAGCCCTGGCCGAAATTGTCAGGGTGCGGCGCAAGCTCCGTGAAGAACTGGCCATAATAAGACTCAGGCGCATAGTTCCGGGACGCTGCAAGTACTGTCCTCTGTGATGAGAAGTTATTAAATGGAGGAATATCATGCAAGTAGCACTTTACGCGCGGGTTTCTTCAGAAAAACAGGATGTTGACCTGTCCATTTCGGCACAACTCAAATCGCTAAGAGATTATGCTATTAAGAATGGACACGAGGTCGTCAGGGAGTTCATAGATGAAGCGGCGAGCGGCAAGACCACTGCTCGGCCAGCTTTTCGAGAGATGATCTCCGCCGCCCGCCACTCTAAAAGACCGTTCGACCTCATCCTGGTCTGGAAATATTCTCGCTTTGCCCGTAGCCGGGAAGATTCCATTGTGTTTAAGACGATGCTCAGAAAGAACGGTATCCGGGTAGTGTCTATCAGTGAGCCTGCCGAGGATACCCCTACGGGAAATCTACTGGAGGCTTTTATCGAAAGCCTGGACGAGTTTTACTCGGCTAATCTTGGCGAAGAGGTAACCCGGGGAATGAGGGAAAGTGCCTCCCGAGGTTTCTATATTTCCGCCATAGCTCCTTTCGGGTATCACAAGGTTAAGGTTAAAGATGGCGGCAAAGAGCGTCCTAAGCTCGATATTGAGCCGAATGAGGCTCATATTGTTACTCGCATCTTTAACCTGGTACTTGAAGGAAAGGGCTTAATGGAAGCGGCCAAACAGCTAAACCGGGAAGGAATCGCTGGGCCTAAGGGCAAAGGTTGGCTGAAGACTACCATCCGTAAGATACTTACCAATGAGGTATACACTGGCGCTCTGGTCTGGGGTCGTCATAGTATGAGAAACCTTCCGGTTATTCGGGTAGAGAATGCCTGGCCGGCCATTATTGATAGGAACACCTTTGACCAGGTCCAGACTCTGCTTAGAGAGCGGGCTCCAGTCAGCCTTCATCCCAAGCGGGTGGCCAGCCGCTACCTGTTGAGTGGTCTGGCCCGCTGTGGTTGTTGTGGCAAGGCTTTAGTCGGTCAAGATGCGAAGAGCGGGCAATTCACCTATTACGTCTGTGGAACTTTGCTCAAGAAAGGGGCAGGCTCATGTCC
>CAYNKU010000274.1:0-3486 GCA_964397865.1 uncultured Pirellulales bacterium
CTGGAGCAGTGGCAGAGTGGTTGGTCGCGACGGTCTTGAAAACCGTTGTAGCGCAAGGTACCGGGGGTTCGAATCCCTCCTGCTCCGGTTTGAGCTTTGCCAACAGAGCAGGTGAGCAGTTGAACAGGTGAACAGGTGAGCGGTAAACGAGCATCCGTTAAAATGGGTAGTCGTTTGCGGGGGTTATTGCTCGATTTGTTTTGTTCGGTACTGGATGTATGTCTGGCGCATTGCGATGTATGGGTCGACGGCGGCTTCTTTGAAGGTTTCGTATTCACCGGTTTGGAATGAGCTTTCGTTGACGAACTTTCCGGCTGAAATGCCGACGGCGGTTTCTCGGGGGTCGATGTAGAAAACGGGATTGAGGAAGAGATCGCCCACGGTTCCCGCGGCGTCGCGCGCGGTTGAGGGGCCGAGGAGCGGGAGGATGAGGAAGAAGCCGTCTTTTAGGCCGAGGGCGGCGAGTGACTGGCCAAGGTCTTCGGGGACGGGTTCCAAACCGCAGCGGTCTTTTGCGGGGTCGCCGAAACCGAGGATTCCGGAGGTGGTGTTGATCGCAAAGCGTTTTAATTCGATATCGGCGGCTTCGGTTTTGCCCTGGAGGTGGCAGTTGACGAAGCGGACGGGGGTGGTGAGGTTCTGGAAGAAGTTGCGGATGCCGAGACGAATGGGGTGGGGGATCGTTTTTTCGTATGTTTCGCTGACGGGCTTGAGGAACCAGAAGTAGACCGTGTCGTTGACGTGGAAAGTCAGGCGGTTGAGGCCTTCGAGGGGGTCGGGGACGTCGATCATCTGTTCGGCGACCTGGTCTTCCAGGAGGTCGAAGTCTTCGTCGGTATCGGGTTCGGCGGCGGTTTGTGTCAAAGTTTGGGGGTTGGATGTCGAGGCTTTATTGGAAGGCGAACAACCTACAGTGATGAATGCCAGAGTAATTATAATACAATAATATATTTTCATATTTCACCCCATTTCTTGTTTTCAGGCTTCTTTGCCAAAAGGTTTACATATAATCAGTAATTGCGGCAGCAGAGTAAGGGCGGCTATGAGGGCGATAATCATTGCCAGGCCTGTGAGCAGTCCGAAGTATACGGTGGGGATGAAGTTTGACAGGCCGAGGATGGAAAAGCCGATTATTATTGTGACGGAAGTATAATACATCGCGTGGCCGATGCTGCCGTGGCACCTGTGCATCGTGGGCAGGTATTTGCGGTCTTTGTGGAATTCGTCTTTGAATCTGTGGATGTAGTGGATGGTGTCGTCGACGGCGATGCCGATTCCGATGGCGGCGATGGTTATTGTCATCATGTCGAGGGAGATGCCCAGCCAGCCCATTGTGCCGAGGACGACGGCGATCGGGAGGATGTTGGGTATTATGGCGATCAGTGCTATTTTAAGCGAGCGGAAGAGTACGAGGAACATCGCCATCAGCAGCAGTACGGTGATGGCGAATGTTAGTATCTGGGAGCGGAAGAGGCTTTGGAGCATGTTGTTGTAGAGGACGAGCATGCCGGCGAGCTTGATGTTTTGGGGGTCGAGGCCGAGTATTTCGGGCAGGTCGGTGCTGATCTGTTCGATCAGGTCGTTACGCCGGAGGTTCGTATCGGAATCGATGACGCGGGTCCAGAAACGCGCCTGGTTGTGCGGTACGGAGACGTAAGGGTTGACGAGGAGTTTTTTGAATTCGTCGGGCGTTTCGCTGTAGAGAAGCGCCAGGTCGAGGCTTTCGAGCTCTTTGCCGTTATTTAGGTCTTTCGCAACGCTCAGGACGCTGGCGAGGGAGAGGACTTTTCCTATTTGAGGCAGGCTGTCGAGATAGTTGTGGGCGGCTTCGATGCGGCCTGCTTTGGCGGTGGTGAACCAGTATTTTTCATCCTTTAATGCGTCCTCGTATTCTTCGAATTCGTCGAAGATGTCGTCGGTTTGAGATGGTGTGGGTTCGGCAGCGGCTTGCGAGGAGTCGTCGCTTTCGAATTGGACAAGTACGTCGAGGGGAGTTGTTCCGCCGAGGTTTTGGTCGATAAATTTTATGCCGCGGTAAATCTCGGTAGTATCCTTGAAGTAGTTAATAAAGCAGTTTTCGACTTCGAGCTTCGAGATTCCGACGGCGCTTAAAACAAGGACCGCGGAGCTTAGAGCTATGATGAGAGGGCCGTGGTTTTCGGTGAACTTCGCGCAAAAAGATGTCAGAGAGAACCGCCAGGGTGATATTTTTGGCGATTTTTCCTGCGGGATGAGGATGAGTGCGGCGGGGAAGAGTAAAAAGGTGACGACGAGGGAGATTACCAGGCCTATTATCATCATCCAGCCGAAATTGATGACGGGGAGTATATCGCAAAGGACGAGTGAGCCGAAGCCGACGATCGTGGTGAGGACGGCGTAGACGCAGGGCCTTATTTTGAAGAGGATGGTGTTTAAGATCATTCGGCGGTTGGTTTTTTGGGAGTTGCGGGCGAGGAGCTCGCGGTAGCGGACTATCAGGTGTATCACTATCGCCATGGTCATAATGAGCTGGAGCGAGATGAAATTGGACGAGACGACGGTTACCTCCCAACGCAGCCATCCCAACAGGCCGATCATACATATCGCTGAGACGGCGCAGCAGAGCAGTGGGATACATATCCATCGTTTTCGTCCGAAGATCATAAACAGCATAACGATCAATAATGCGAATACGCCGAGGCCGAAGATTTTGAGGTCGTTTTTGATGAATGTGATCATGTCGTCGACTATCATACTGACGCCGCCGAGGAACATATCGGTATCTGAACGATAGTTATCCACAACGCGGCGTATGACTATGATGTCGGCGTGGCGCTGACGCCTGGCCGCGTCGCGGTACCGTTTGAATTTTTCGGATACTTTTTTAAGTTCGAGTTGTTCGGAATCGGTGAAGGTGCCAGCGTTTTTTTTCTGCCGCAGAGTGTCCCGCTGCGCGAGCAAATCGTTGTATACCTCATCGGCAGGGAAATTTATCAATAGAGCGGTGGTTTTGGCATCGGCGCTTAGCAGGAGATTTCGATAGATGGGGCTGTTGCCGAGCTCGATCTTCGCGAGGTCTTTATCGGCAGTCGGCGAGGCGAGGGTTGGAAGATCGGCGGTGAGCTGTTTCAGTGAGACAGGGGGACTTTCGAGCAGTGGAACATCCAAAATGGAAAGTACCGATTCGACATTTTCGAGTGCTTCGAGATCGTCCCGCAGGCCGGCGAGGACGGAGAGGTTTTTCTCGGAGAACAGATCGCCGGGGGGTGTGAATGTCAGTACGAGGATATCGTTTTGGCCGTAACGGACGCTGATGAGGCGGGTGTAGGCAAGGTCCTGGTCGCTCTCTATGACGAGGTTTTCGGAGGAGGCGTCGAGCCTGAAGTCGCGGATGCCGAGAGCAAGGATGCCGACGGCGGCGAGTATGCACAGAATAACCATCTTCGGATGCCGCAGGATCACCCGGTCAAAAAAGGCCTGTGTAGGTAAGCGGTATTTTGCCATTAT
>CAYNKU010000275.1:0-1903 GCA_964397865.1 uncultured Pirellulales bacterium
TGTCTCAACCGCGGTCCCTGCAGCCTCGGAGAGCTTTTCAATTTCAGCGGTATTGGGATCGGCGGCGATTAAAGGATCGACAAATAACGCCCCGCATACAAAAATCGTGATCCGGAAAACGCGTTTAACGGAATTACCCATTCTGCGGATGCTCCGTCATAGCGAATGTGATATCCGTAAGGCCAGCCCCGAAGAACAAATTGTATATCTTCGCCAGATGTTCCCACTTTACCGAAGGCCCGCAGTTGATTTCTATCGGGTCGCTCGCGAGCCTTCTCTGTTCGATGATGCAATTACTTAACTCTTCCATCATCGCGACCAGATCGGCTTCGATATTTGCGTCGTTTATTTCAATGGCGCCGGCCCCGCCGATTCGGACTTTGCAGCCGCCTATAGTCGCGGAGATATTTATCACAAGCGGCTCGGCCTTGCCGAATTGACTATGTGCCGCGTTTGCCGTTGGAAGTTGAAAAGGCAGAAAACTTTCCTCGGGTCTCCACTTCGCCGTTACCAGAAAAAAAATAAGCAGCAGAAATATTATATCTATCATCGGCGCCATGCGAAGACCCGGCGAGCGCTTCCTGCCGACGCTCAATCCCGCCAGTACCCGCCCCCTTATATTTTCACTTTCCCCTGGATTCGAGTTCATACCCTGGACCAAAAGACACAGAAAATTATTGGTTGTGATCTTGAGCTAATTTGCCGCCGCGCTGCAGGGCCTGGGTGTTCAGCGGTATGGTTTTATGATACCTGCTTGCCAGCACATCCCGCAAACACGCCGCCGCCGAGTCGGGAGTGAAGATACCTTTTTTGCCCAGGTACGCCCCGATCGCCACCATATTCGCCGCCTTCAGATTTCCCAGCTCGATCGCCAGATCGTCGGCGGGAACAGCCAGTATCTCGATGGAACTGTCCAGTTGGGGCGGCTCTTCGATTCTCGAACTGTTCATAACGATTAGCCCGCCCGCCTTAACGCGCGGCCCGAACTTATTCAAGGATGCCTTGTTCATCGTTATCAGCGTATTAGGTTTTGTTACCACCGGCGAAGCTATCGTACCTTCGGTTATGACTACCATGCAGTTTGCCGTGCCGCCGCGGACCTCGGCGCCGTACGACGGCATATACGTCACATCCTTGCCGTTTTTCATTGCCGTCTGTGCGAGCAGTTTGCCGGCCATAATGATCCCCTGGCCGCCAAAGCCGGCAATGATCACTTCTTCATAAAAAACCTTCTCTGCCATTTTCAGCCCTTAAAACGACCGAGCGGAAAAATCTTCGTCATTTCCTTATCGATCCATTCGATTGCCTTTGCCGGGCTCATCCGCCAGTAAGTCGGACAAGGTGAGAGCAGCTCAACCAGTGACAAACCGCCGGCACCTTCGACCTGAACTTCGAAGGCATGCCTTACAGCCTTTTTGGCCTTGCGTATATGGGCCGGGCCGCTGATAGCGCACCTTTCAACGTAAATCGTTCCCGGCAGCAGGCTGAGCAGTTCCGATACATGCAGCGGATAACCTTCGCTGGCGGGGTCTCTGCCTTTTGGTGTCGTAGCGGTAACTTGTCCGAGCATCGTGGTCGGAGCCATCTGTCCGCCGGTCATACCGAATACGGCGTTATTGATGAAGATGACCGTTATTTGTTCGCCCCGGTGTGCGGCGTGAATAATTTCCGCTGTCCCGATCGCCGCCAGGTCGCCGTCGCCCTGGTAGGAGAAAATTATCTTGTCGGGGTTGGTCCTTTTCATTCCCGTCGCCACAGCCGGCGCCCTGCCGTGGGCGACTTCTATCATATCGATATCGAGATAATCATACGCCAAAACCGCACAGCCGACCGGCGCTATCCCGATGGTCTTATCGTGTATTTGCAGTTCGTCGATGGTCTCAGCCACCAGGCGATGGGCGAT
>CAYNKU010000275.1:2003-3482 GCA_964397865.1 uncultured Pirellulales bacterium
TCTTATCGTGTATTTGCAGTTCGTCGATGGTCTCAGCCACCAGGCGATGGGCGATTCCATGCCCGCAGCCCGGACAGTAATGTGTGGGCGTATCTTTGAGTGTCGGCGTTCGTTTGAATACGGTTTTCATTTTCCGATCAGCTTTTACATGGAACGGACAGTTCTTTGATTTTCTCCAATACCTCCTCTACCGAGGGCACACCTCCGCCGGATCGACCGTAAAACAGAACCGGCGCCTTGCCGGCTACAGCCAGTTTCACATCTTCGACCATCTGGCCGCAACTCATTTCCACCGTCAGGAAGATTTTCAGATCTTCCGCCGCAGCAGCGATTTGTTTCGTTGGAAAAGGCCACAAAGTGATAGGCCGTATGAGTCCCGCCTTAATGCCGGCGGCCCTGGCCTTATTGACCGCTTCGCGAACGATCCTTGCCATAATACCGTAAGCCACTACGACAATTTCAGCGTCGTCAGCGTAATATTGCTCGCAAATAACCTCGTTTTTTTCGATCTGCCTGTACCTGGCCTGGAGTTT
Source organism: uncultured Pirellulales bacterium (assembly GCA_964397865.1). Lineage (GTDB taxonomy): Bacteria > Planctomycetota > Phycisphaerae > Sedimentisphaerales > Anaerobacaceae > CAYNKU01. Next base: position 2,537 of record CAYNKU010000275.1, read on the forward strand.
ATTGTTGTGTTCTTCGAGGGCTCCTTCGCCGAGCCATAAAGACCTGACTATATTTTGCTCCCTGTCCTTGGCGCCGGTCAGCGCCCAATCCTTTGGCGGCAGCTCGCGCCCGGGTTTTTTCTCAAGTACGACAGGCTCCATCATCTGGCCGAGTATCCCGTCACCCAACACAACTACGGGCATGCGGTAGATATCAGCCAGATCGAAAGCCAGCGGCATCAGGTCCACCAGTTCCTGTACGCTTGAAGGCCCCAGTACGATGGTCCGGTAGTCTCCGTGTCCGCCGCCGCGGGTGGCCTGGAAATAATCGGACTGAGAAGGGGCGATATTACCCAGGCCCGGGCCGCCCCTCATCATGTTCACAACTACCGCCGGCAGTTCCGCGCCCGCTAAGTAGCTCATACCTTCCTGCATAAGGCTGATGCCGGGACTCGAAGAGCTTGTCATTGCTCTTTTGCCCGTCGCCGAGGCCCCGAAGACCATATTGATCGCCGCCAGCTCGCTTTCCACCTGAACGAAGATGCGCCCCTCTTCAGGCATGCGTCTGGACATATACGCGGTAACTTCGTTTTGCGGCGTAATGGGATAGCCGAAATAGGCATCGAGACCGGCAAGGATGGCCGCTTCCGCGAGCGCCTCATTGCCACAGATTAGAATCCGTTCGCTCACGATCTTTCCCTGGTCAAACTCGGCTTGTTTTTGTTCTTCGATTCGACAGCGATTATTTCGCTGTCGCGGTATACTTCGATGACCGCATCCGGGCAGACAATCGCGCACAAAGCGCATCCCGTGCATTCACAGCCGTTTGCTTCGGCCGGAAAATAACCCTTTTTATTACTGCTGGCTGCGATGACAATACTGCCTTTCGGACAGGCCTCAACACAGAGGCCGCAGCCTTTGCATCGCTCCGCATTAATTATTATTTTGCCGCCCATTGAAGTTTTTT
>CAYNKU010000276.1:0-3444 GCA_964397865.1 uncultured Pirellulales bacterium
CTTGACACCCAGAAGAATCGAGACGCCCAAACGGAGCTTCGCGCACAGCGGTAGCACAGGCTGTCTACACGCCCGGACATTCACGCTACAGGTCGAGCACGGATGATCGGCAGATGACGCCGCCCATTGTGGCAATCGATTTCAAGGAGGACCGGATCGCCCGGTTCACCTTCGACGCCGACTTGCGGCTTCGCACGGGGTGATCCGCGTGGCCAATGCTCGCGTGGCTCGAAGCGTGGCTGCTCGTTGGCTGGCGGGCGCGAGAGTGGTGTAGGCCGGGGAGTTTCACCCCGGCCCCAACCCCAAACCGGACGTGCAAGTTTCCAAGCATCCGGCTTTCCAGATGATTCTACTCTCATCTTTGCGAGCCTACGTTGGACTTCGTCGATGTTCATTTGGAACCCTCCAAATTGAAGAACGTCTCCGTCATCCAATCACGAATCATCCTGCACCCCTTCGCCATGTGAACGTCGTTAACGTCTCGGACTACTACGGGTGCTCCGCCACTCGGCTGCCTCATCGGTAGGTGTTTTGTGACTACCATACTCAACCGAGCTTCCCTGGTTCCCTTGTTGACACTCAAGCGTCTCCGTTTAGGCTCCGACTCTTCTCTGTACCCAACAGCGGTCCGCTGCTCCCCTAAACATCCCGGAGTAATTGGCTGACCCGGGAATCTGGCACAAGTGCTCTGGGTCAAAGGCAATGGCCAAATGCCCGTGACCGTTTAGGACATCCCCTAGCCCGGGGGCTTCCCAGGCGGCTCTGATATTGACGGGGGTGTGGCCAAACTTTACCGAAGGTATTAGTCGGTTCCTTTCGTAGCCATGCGGATACTTTACCTAACAGGACTACCAAGGCTACAGAGCGTCGCCAGTGTCCTGCATTGTCAGGGGATTGCTCTAGCCTGGATTCCCACGGAACCCTTTCCGCCTAACGAAAACTCGCCAAATTCGGCCCGGTGCCTCGGGCTTCGCCGCCTTGCTTGGGCGCCGCCTGTAGGTGTTTCAGTAAATTTATAAATAGATATCCACGTACTTACCTAGGCTCGTCAGTTTGCCCCGCCGGTGCCGCTGAAGCCGAGATGGCCGCTATTTACCGTGAAATGCGGGATATGCCGCTTTTCCTCAAAACTGGCCTTTGTGAGGAGCTTGTAATATGATAGTGTGGATATATGTTTATAGATTCATCCAAAAGAATAACGCAATTGAGGCAGGCTTTCCTCCAGCCCGCCAACTCCACCCAGCGGCAGTACGAAGCCCTGCGGGCCTATTTCGTCGAGGGGCTTTGCGGCGCCGAGGTGGCAGCCCGCTTCGGCTATACTCCGGGCAGCTTTCGCGTCCTGGTCCATCATTTCCGCCAAAATCCGAAGCGACCCTTCTTCCTCTCACCGGCCAAAGGACCTCAGGCTTCTCCCAAGAGCGATCCGCTGCGCGAGAAGGTCATCGCCTTGCGAAAACAGAACCTCTCGATCTACGACATCAGCCGAGCCCTCCAGAAGGAAGGGCACGCCATCAGTCCGGTGAGCATCTCGATCATCTTGAAGGCGGAAGGCTTCGCCCGGCTCCCCAGACGGCGTGACGAAGAGCGGCCAACGAGGCAGCGTCCCACCACCGCCGATGTGGCCGACGTCCGTCAACTCGATCTTAGCCCCAGACAGATACGAACCAAGTTCGGCGGTCTGTTTCTCTTTCTCCCGGCTTTGGCTGCTCTGCCCTTGGATCAGGTGCTGAAGCGGGTGGGCCTTCCGGGATCGCAGATGGTTCCCGCCGCGCATGCCGTCCGGTCGCTTATGGCGCTGAAACTCTTCGGCACCGCCCGACACACTCATGTGATGAGCGCGGTTCTCGATGAAGGGTTGGCCCTGTTCGCGGGATTGAACGTGACTCCCAAACGCTCCTTTCTCACCGAATACAGTTGCCGCATCGATCCCGCCTGTTACCCCAAATTGATGCGGCGATGGTTCGACGCGATGGGGGATTTGGGGCTGCCGCGCGGCAACTCATTCGATCTCGACTTTCATACGATTCCCTTCCACGGGGAAGAGGCGCTTGTCGAAAAACACTACGTTTCCAAGCGGAGCCGGCGCCAAAAAGGCATGCTGGCCTTTCTCGCACAAGATGCCCACACGCGGGTGTTTTGCTATGCCAACGGCCAGCTACGCAAGGATCAACAGAACGACGAGATCCTTCAATTCGTGGCTTTCTGGAAGCAACGCACGGGGAGACTGCCCGAAGAACTCATCTTCGACTCGAAGCTGACGACCTACGCCAATCTGAACCGGCTGAACCGCAAAGGAATCGGTTTCATTACGCTGCGGCGGCGTAGTCGCAAGATGCTTCAGGAAATTGCCGCGGAGCCGATCTCGGCTTGGAGGCGGATCGAACTGAGGGGCGTTTCACGCATCTACAAGCATCCCCAGATTCTCGACCGCAAGATTGCGATTAGAGACTATCAGGGTCCGATTCGCCAATTGACGATCACCGATTTGGGCCACGAGGAACCCACGCTGCTGCTGACCAACCAACTGAGGCGTTCGGCGGCCAAACTGGTCGAGCGTTATGCCCAGCGGATGATCATCGAGAACAACATCGAGGACGGCATTGATTTCTTTCATATGGATGCGTTATCCTCGGCCGTGGCGATGAAGGTCAACTGCGATTTGCAACTGACGTTGATGGCGAGCAGCCTCTACCGCTTGTTGGCCTGGCAGATCGGTAACGGTTACCAGACCACCAAGTCGCGTCATCTCTTTCGCGACTTCGTCGATGCTACGGCCCAGATAACCATCGCTGAGAAGGAGATCCTGGTTCGATTCCAAAAACGTGCTCACAACCCAATGCTGATCGCCGCCGACTTCGACAAGACCGCTACGGTGATCCCGTGGCTGGGCGGAAAACGCCTCCGCCTCATCTTCGGATAGCCTCCTCTCGGGAGGCGCAAGCGACTGCGTGGTGTTAAGTCAAAAAACTAACGTGGGAATCCGGGCTAGCGGAACAGGGGCGTCGTGTGCGTGAGAATGCCACCGATTCCAAGTTGGCTACACTCCAGAGGTGCCTCAGCGAAGCACAGTTCGACGAGCTGAAGGACGGCCGCGGGAAGTTGATCGTATTCACCGAGCACCGTGACACCCTCAACTACGTTCGCGACCACTTGCAGAAGTGGGGCTACACGACGTGTGAGATCCATGGCGGGATGAATCCGCGCGAACGCAAACGGGCCCAGGACACGTTCCGCACGCAGGTTCAGGTCTGCGTAGCAACGGAAGCTGCCGGCGAAGGGATCAATCTACAGTTCTGCCACCTGATGATCAACTACGACATGCCGTGGAACCCCACCCGGCTGGAACAGCGCATGGGGCGCATCCATCGGATCGGCCAAGAGCGGGACGTCTACGTCTTCAACTTCGTGGCCACCGAAGCCGAAGACGGCCGCCCGGTTATCGAG
>CAYNKU010000277.1:0-3382 GCA_964397865.1 uncultured Pirellulales bacterium
ACCGGCAATTTAATAAGCTCGGCAACCCTCGATAACGTCATCCCGGCCCGCCTGGTGGGAAGTATCGCTCTTGTTTCGCACCCGGGCTCAGGCAAAACCACAGGCCGATTCTGGTTCAATAATTGGTGTCTTTCGGGCCGAAAACTAAAAACCTACGAGGACCGCAACTGCGGCCCAATCCTCTCGACTCAATACACATTAAGCAAAAATATCCTCAAACTGACCGCGCAAATAATGCCCATCGGCCCACAGGATACGCAAATCGTACAGCTCCAGAGCCGGCAGGCACTCCGACAGTGGCAGACAATAGCCGAAGCTAAGATCGATCCCGATGCCTGCACCGCGACCTTCCGCGTCGAAAACTGGGACTCTGATAAATCAACCCCTTACCGCGTCATTTACGACCTGAAAAAAACCGACGGCTCCGACCAAACTTACACCTACTCCGGAACCATCCGCCGCGACCCCGTCGATAAAAAAGTAATCTCCGTCGCGGGCTTCACCGGCAACCACAACGTCCGCCGACCGGGCATTGACAACGGCTTCTTCGGCTGGACTACCGACGAACTATGGTTCCCGCACACCGATATCGTCAAACACGTCGCGAAACAAAATATCGACGTCCTCTTCTTCAGCGGCGACCAGGTCTACGAATGGGCAAGCCCGACCGTCATGGTCTCCTTCAGCGGCGACCAGGTCCGCGAATGGGCAAGCTCGACCTTCATAGAAACCTCGCCGCTTGAGGGCATGCGACTCGACTACCTGTACAAATGGTACCTCTGGTGCTGGGCGTTCCGCGACCTAACCCGCGATATACCAAGCGTTTGTACCCCCGACGACCACGACGTCTTCCAGAGCAATCTCTGGGGAGCGGGCGGGCGAAAAACAAAAGTCCAGGAAGCCGGCGGATACACCCGCAACGCTCGATGGGTAAAAATGGTCGAACGCACCCAGACAAGCCACCTGCCCGACCCATACGACCCGACGCCGATCGACCAGGGTATCGGAGTTTACTATACCGATATGACTTACGGCCGAATCAGTTTTGCCGTACTCGAAGACAGGAAATTCAAATCGGGCCCGATAGGTATGCTGCCGAAGATCGAGAAAAGGGCCGACTATATAACCGACCCGAACTTCGACCGCCGCAGCGTCGATGTCCCCGGGGCGAAACTTTTGGGCGATCGCCAGCTTAAATTTATCCGCGACTGGACCGCCAACTGGCGCGGCGCCGACTTCAAGGTCGCGCTTTCGCAGACACTTTTCTGCAACGCCGCTACTCTCCACGGCGCGGGAATGAGACGCATCGCCGCCGACCTCGACTCCAACGGCTGGCCGCAAACCGCACGTAATAAAGCACTTAGCGAACTGCGAAAAGCGTTCGCGTTTATGCTCTGCGGTGATCAGCACCTCGCGACGATCGTCCATCACGGCGTCGATACGTGGGAGGACGCCGGCTTTTCGATGTGCGTGCCGTCGGTCGCGAACTTCTACCCGCGAGCGTGGGTGCCGCTGGAACCGGGTCAAAATCGTCTGCTAAAAATGCCCGAATATACGGGACAATTCCTCGACGGTTTCGGCAACCATATCACCGTCTGGGCGGCGACAAACCCCGAAAACATGGGCGTAAGGCCCGCTGAGCTGCATAATTCGATGCCGGGGTATGGGGTGATTCGGCTTGATAAGGAGAGCAGGGATATCACAATCGAGTGCTGGCCGCGGTATGCCGATCCTGGAAATCCCGGGCATAAACAATACCTCGGCTGGCCAAAGGTGATAAATCAGTTAGATAATTATGCGCGTAAGCCGGTGGGTTATCTGGCGACGATCAACGTCACCGGCCTGATAAATCCCGTTGTGCAAGTGATTTATGAGGCTGAAGGTGAAATCGTCTATACGCTGCGAATCAAGGGGGCGGTATTCAGGCCGATGGTTTTTAAGCCGGGAAAATATACCGTAATTGTCAGTGACCCGGATGGTGACAGGGAGAAAATTCTAAAGAATCTTACCCCTGCAACAGAAAGAAAAGTAATCGATGTAGAGTTCTAAAGAGCCTCGACCGTTGGTCGGAAAAAGCATAAAATTTGTGCGCTGGGACGCAAAAGGTGCGCAAAAAAAGCTCAAAAAAGTCTAAAAAAGACGAAAAAAGACAAAAAAAGTACCGGATTTGACCCAAAAAAGCATAAAAATGACGAATTTTGACGCAGTTTTTAAAGGGGGGTGGCGCGGCTGATTGAAAAAACATGCTTTTTTAAAAACAGAAGCCAGAAGACGGAAGACAGTAGACAGGAGAAAATATTTTTCACCACGAAGATAAGAAGAACACGAAGGTTTTTAATTGATTCCTCCTTCGGTGGATCTGCGATATTGATTATTGGTTGATTCCGCTGCGCGGGGTTAAAAAAATTATGGCTGGATGTTTTGCCGATTTTATTTTCTTTCATCTTTGCTTTGCGCCTTGGCGCCTTTGCGGGCAATGAATTCAATCTTTTTTTTCTCCCGCCAAGGCGCAAAGGCGCCAAGTTATTCTTTTAGTTGGTTGACGCATCGGGTGATGCCCTGGAAAAGGTACCGGACACCTTTAATTGCTCTCAAATAATATCAGTCAACTTGGAAGACTCTGGCGGCTCATAAGGTTTGTTATAGTCAATGCTAAGGGAACTGACAAACCTTACAGCCATCACCTGAATCATCAAAATCAGAATATGCAACATAATAGAATACAACATGAAAGGTGCATAGCCCCAGATTAAAGCTGGCTGAGTTCGTCGGAAATCTGGAAAAAGCAACAACAAATATGGTAGAACAACGATCTGAATAAGAAAAACTATCAACAATGGCTTTGCTTTCAATAATTTGATTTTCCACATAAAGCCAAAACTTTTAGATAAGCTGCAATCCAAAACAATTATTATTGCTGGGATTAATAAAGTTAGCTTAGCAAATAATAATCTTGCGAAAGTAAAGCCTATTAGATTGGCAAGGGAGAACATTGCATCCAGCCCCGTTTTAGTGATAGTTATTCTAAGAAGCCCGGCAAAAAGCATCACAGCCAATCCAACTAAGAGGCCGAATGCAAAAAGCCTCAAGAAAAAGTGCTTGCCTATTCGCATTAAGTCGAGAAGTGATTGCCTCTTGTTATGTTCGAGGTAAACTGTTCGTAAAAATCCTGCTGAAGTTATTGTAACGAGTAAGAATATACCTCCACCCACAAGTGAGACAGCAATTCTAAGGTGGGGGTAAATGCTGCATATATGGTTTAACAGCTTAGGTAGAAACATAAGTCCAATTATAAAGCCTGCCTCAACCCAGCGAGTCTTAAGAATAGTCAGCGTTTCTTTAATTTCTTTCATATAAAACTTTCCATCCCCGATAAGTCGGG
>CAYNKU010000278.1:0-3361 GCA_964397865.1 uncultured Pirellulales bacterium
GCTTGCTGCTAAGCGAGTACACCGAAAAAACTTAAAACACAACGCAACCGCCTCAATATGACAGGGCTAATCTTGACGGCGTGGGAAATGTCGATTATAATGACTTTGCGATACTGGCTAACGACTGGATGAAAACCGGTCCGGGCCTGGAAGGTGATACCAACTGGAGCAATACGGTCGATCTTGTGGACCTGCTGCAGATTGCCGAACACTGGCTCCAGTAAGCGGTTCGATATGGGGTGAGAGATTAAAGCCGGAGAGATGACTTCGGCGATTAACACACAAGAGTATCGGAAATGAGTTCGAGAAGAATATTTTCGGTAAGCGTTCTGGTTTTGCTGTTGGCGGCCGGTTCGGCGCCGGCGGTACCGGTTGTCCAGACGGTCGTCGATCAGGTGAGCCAGTCGAGCTATACGTATTATATGACCGATATGCTGTACACATCGATCGGCGATGACCGCGGGTTCGGGCCTGAGCACGATCTGGCAAGGGATAACATATATTCGCACTTTGCCGGCCTCGGCCTGGCTACGAGCTATGAGCCGTTTCAGTATGGCGGCAGCACATATAATAATATCATCGGCGTACATACCGGAACCACTCGGCCGGATGAAATCTATATCATCGGCGCGCACTTCGATTCGGTAAATAATCCCGGTGCCGACGATAACGCCAGCGGTACGGCCGGTGTTATGGAGGCGGCTCGGGTGCTGTCGCAATATCAGTTCGAGGCGACTATAATTTTTATCGGCTTCGACAGGGAAGAGCAGGGTGTGATAGGAAGCAGGGCCTATGCGGCTGCGCACGCGGCTGATAATATTCTCGGGATGCTTACGCTGGATATGATCGCGTATAACGGCAGCGGCGGCAACCAGGCGAGCGTCTACGGCCGAAGCGGCTCGGACCCATTAAAGCAGGCGCTGCTCGGCTCAATAGCGACTTACGGCAACGGGCTCGTCGGCATCGATTCAGGGTCGCTTGGCAGCTATGCGAGCGATCACTCGCCTTTTCAGGACGAGGGTTTTCAGGCGTGCCTTCTGATAGAATATGATTACAAAACCAATCCCTATTATCACCGGCCGGGGGATTCGACAGATACGCCGGACTATATCGATTACGAATACGCGACAAATATGGTCTGCTCGGTGACGGGTTTTCTGGCTGAGTATGCGGTTATTATCCCTGAGCCCGCGACGGTTTTGCTGCTCGGCTGGGGCTGGGTGCTGCTTATGCGAAGACGCGAAATATAATCACTACGGCAGGGCCTGATCGATATCGGCGATGATGTCCTCGGCGTTTTCGATTCCGACGGCAAGTCGGATAAGGCCATCTGTTATACCTAACGCGAGGCGTTGTTGTCTTGATATCTTATAGTAGCTGATAGATGCGGGATGTGTAATGAGTGATTCGACTCCGCCGAGGCTCGGGCCTATGTTTATGATCTTCAGCCGGCTCAAAAAATTCAGCGCATAAGAGGTGTCGTTTTTAACCTCGAAGGTTACGACGCCGCCGAAACCTTTCATTTGTTTTTTCGCGAGTTCGTGATTTTGATGGCTTTTCAGTCCGGGGTAATAGACGCGTTTTACCTTTGGGTTTGATTCGAGGTATTCCGCGACTTTTTGGCCGTTTTCGTTATGCCTCTGGATTCGGAGTTCAAAAGTTTTCAGGCCGCGGATGAGAAAATATGACGAATGGGGATCGATCACGCCGCCGGTTACTTTTAAATATTCTCGTATCGGTTCTGTGAGTTGTTTTTTACCGAGTACTACGCCTGCGAGGAGGTCGTTGTGGCCGCCAAGATATTTGGTCGCGCTGTGAATGACAAGATTAACGCCGTAATCAAGAGGCCTTTGATTGTAAGGGGTTGCGAAAGTGCTGTCAGAAATAACGAGTATGTCCCTATCCCTGAAAATATTCATGAGGCGCTCGAGGTCCATTATGTTGAGGTATGGATTGGTCGGCGATTCGGAAAAAAAGACGCGTGTGTTTGGTTTTATAGCTTTTTCGATCGCATCGTAATCGCACATTTTAACGACGGTGCAGTCGATATCGAAGCGGCCGAGTCTGGTTTTGCAAAAGTCGAGAGTGCGTTTGTATGCGTCGTCGGTAATGATAATGTGCTGGCCGGCCTGAAGGGTGGCAAAGAGAGTTGTAGTTATTGCGCTCATTCCGGAAGAAAAGAGGACGGCGTCTTCGGCTCCTTCGAGCGCGGCGAGTTTTCCTTCGGCGGCGAGTTGCGTGGGATGTCCGTATCGGCCATATTCATATCTTCCGACTGTTCCTTTTTCGAGGTCGCTAATTTCTTTTGTATTTTTGAAAATGAAAGTTGAGGTCTGAACGATTGGGGTAGTGATCGAGCCGTATTCGTTGTAGCGAATTTCGCCGGCATGGACCGCTTTGGTTGAAAAACCGCTTCTTTCGTTTTTACTCACGGTATGAACTCCTTAAATCGCTATGATAACTCTCATCCGCCACGGCAGCGGCGGTGATTGGAGGAGAGATTACTTTATAAAAACGTGTGCGTCAAGAACAATGTTGGTTAATAAAGTATGTCTATTGAGGAATTTACGGCATGGAGCGCCGAGGAGGTAGTCGAGGGGTTATTCGCGGAGTTGTTGGGCATCGAGTTTGTCTTTGTCTCTGCCTGTAGATTCCTTATTTTTGATAAGGTCCTGTTTGGCAATAAAAGGTATTATCATGCCCTCGATTATCGTCTCGTACCTTTTCTGGTAAGCGTCCTTAAAATCCACGCCGTCTATTTGCGTAATAATATCAATTCTTCGCGGCGCCACGCCTATCTGAAAAACAACTCCCTTTCTGACAAAGGTATGACGGTCAACCTCATTTAGCGGAGCGCCGAACTGCTGGAGCGTTTTGTAAACTTTTTCCGAATTTTCCGTCGAGGCAGCGATCCATATATCGATATCGGCTGTGGCGCGAACAAGTCCATATACCCCCATCGCATAAGCGCCGACAACAAGAAACTCAACTTCGTTACTCGATAAGAGCTGCAACATCTCTTTGTAATCTTTGTTCAGCATCTTCTTTCCCGGTCAGTGAGAAAATTTCTTTGGTCAGCTCCCATATAAAACCAACACGCACATCGGGCGGAGCATCGACAAAATTATCTTCATCAAATTTTTCTTTCAAGGCAGAAATACTGCGATTCACCCTGTTAATAGACAGACTATCGGGGGATGGGGTCTTATGTTCTTTTTCATCTCGCTCAATCATATTCATATTATAGCATAATTGTTATAAGAAAGATATCCTAAAATATCAACCGTCACCCCAAAAGGTAAGGGCCGGCTCATTTTACGGAACCGGCCCTTATAATTCCTGGCAATCACCTACTCTCGCC
>CAYNKU010000279.1:0-3346 GCA_964397865.1 uncultured Pirellulales bacterium
TAGCGGTAGCTTTTATAATCCTGCTTGTGGTACTTCTTGCGATCATGGGGCTGACGATGACCGGCGACGGTACGGTGAAGGGGAGGGTTCAGACCTTTCTGAGTTACGGGATGTCGCTGACGAGCTTTATGCTGTGTCTTTTTACGATAGCGGCGTCGGTTTACAGTTTTACCAGCGACATAAAACAAAGGCAGGTATACACGGTGCTGACCAAGCCTTTGAGTCGGGTTCAGCTTATTGGGGGAAAGCTTATAGGGGTGATATTAATCGACGCGGTACTTCTTGTCCTGTTTTCATCGATTATCTACACGATAACGATTTATACGCCGCGGTTTGCGGACGTGACGGAGGAGGAGCATTTAGAGCTTAGCAATGAATTTTATACCGCTCGCGCGAGTCTGCTTCCGGAAGAGCCTGATGTGAGCAAAGAGGCACTGGAGACATACGAAAAACTCGAACGCGACGGGCTGATAAAGCCGACTTTTTCTCGCAGCAAGGTTCTTAAGGAGCTTACCGAACGAATAAAACTCGGCAGACAGGCCGCCGGGCCAGGTGATGAACTTGTCTGGGAATTCGAAAATGTAAAGCCGGTCGGCGCCGACCAGCAGCTTTTCATAAAGTTCAAATACGACGTGTCGAGAAATCCTCCCGATCTGCGGGTTCACGGCAAATGGGCGATCGGCGATTTTCGCCAGAGCCAGGCCCAGATGGTGACGCCGGTTTATACTTTCGAGCGCAGGGATCTGATCCGGACGTCTTATGAAATAGAAGTTCCCGCTGACTGCATCGGCAGCGACGGTTATCTCGCCGTAGCGTTTTTTAACGACCCGAGATTTAATTCCACAGTGGTGATCTTTTCACCTCAGGAGAGTATTGAATCACCCCAGCCAGGGGGTATTGAAGTTCTTTACAAAGCCGACACTTTCACCGCCAATTTCATCAAGGGCGTGCTTTTGATTTTCTTCAGGCTCATTTTTCTGGCGGTGCTCGGCATAACGGCTTCGACGTTTTTGTCTTTTCCCGTGGCGATATTGCTTTGCGGAGCGATATTTTTCATGGGGACAATGAGCAGCTTTGCGCTGGAGTCATTCGAAACGCTCAGTGAAGGTCTCAGCGAGATATATTATTATACTTTCAGGTTGTTTATCAAGCTGCTGCCGCAATTCGACAGATTCAATCCCATGGAGTTTATGGTTTCGGCGAAGCTTATGAGCTGGCCTTTTGTAGCCGCGGCGGGCGGGTTTATGATCGGGATAAAATCGGTTCTGCTGCTGATCGTTTCGTGGCTTGTTTTCGAGCGAAGGGAGATCGCGAAAGTTACCGTTTAATAATCGTATTGCGCAAGTGCGTGATTCGTATTGCGTTAGTTGAGGCCGACTGGCGTCGGCGGTTATTTTAATATATTAAATCGGTCAGTTTGAGTTAGTTAGTTTTTTATGCGATTGCGTGATAAAATAATCCTGGTGGTATCGGTGGTATTGGCGGCTGCGCTTCTGATTACGGCGGGCTCGCAGCTTGATTATTTAAATTCGCAGCGTCAGGAGATGCAGTTAATAAATAATGAGCCTCTGGAAAACGCGCCGCCTTCGCTGGCCTTTGCGACAACCGCGATGGGGGCGTTTCGGGGCCTGGTGGTAGATATTTTATGGCTCAGGGCCGACAGGCTCAAACAAAGCGGCCAGTTCTTCGATGCCAAACAATTGGCTGACTGGATCACGATCATGCAGCCCCGGCTTGTTTCGGTCTGGGAGTTTCAGTCCTGGAATATGGCATATAATATCTCCGTGGCGATACCCAATACCGAACCCGAGCAGCGATGGCAGTGGGTAAGAAACGGCTACGAACTTGTCCGCGACAGGGGGCTTGAGCTTAACCCCAACAGTATTCTGCTGTATCGTCAGATCGCGTTTATCTTTCAGCACAAGATAGGCAGTGTGGCCGATGACGTTCACAAGTATTACAAGCTGCAACTGGCGGCGGAGATGGAACCGCTGCTGGGCTCGGCCGATGAGAAGTATTTTGAGGCTCTTGCCAAGGCGCCCAAACTCTGGGAGCAGATCGCCGGCGATGCGGAGGTTGCGCCCTTGATAGAAGCTCTGAAAGCCGCCGACAAAGTATTCGCGGACAATGAGAAATTCGTAGAGAATTATTTATCGCTCAGGCAGAATCCGCAAAAGTTCAAGGCCGAGGCCTTCGAGGTGATAGATTATTTCAGGGCAGCCAGGGCACTTGCTAAATTCGATATTTTCGCGAAGGCGTGGTACTTTCGCAACAGGCTGAAAATGGACCTTGAATTTATGCAGGAGTTAAACAACACTTACGGCCCGGTTAATTTTGACGACCCCAATGACCGCCTGCCGCTGGACTGGCGTCACCCGGATTCTCACGCGATTTACTGGGCGATCAGGGGCCTGCGGGTCGCGGGAAACAAGGACGAATTTTCCGTCGACGAAGCCAACACCGATCGGATCGTCGCTCACAGTCTGCAGAATCTTTTTCGAAGCGGCAGGATATTTATTTACGAAGGACTCAAGTCCGGCGGTGAAGATTCGGCAGAGCAAGTATCCGCAGCAGCGGAAAAAACTATTTTTCTGCGCCAGGACCTGCGGATGTTCGATTCTTATAACAAGGCGATCCTTGATATCATAGACAAGTATACCGAGCCTAACGATTACGGCCTGAATTCTCATCAGATAGGCCATCTCAATATGCTCCAGAATGCGGTACTTTCTTTTTACCAGGCAGGTCATACACCCCAGGCTCAAAAGCTGTATAAGCAGATTCAGCAGCTTTATCCGGACCCGAAGCGCCAAGTTCCTATGGCGGTATTCGTAAGAAATCAGTTGCGGGCGAAACTCGAAAACCTGGTGGTGTTCGAAGCCCAGCGGATGATACAGATGCTGCTGCAGGAGAGCTATTTCAGGTACGCGATGCGGGACGACAACGCCGCGGCCATGAGCGAGAAATGGGCACAGCAGGTGCACGAACAGTACCGGAAAGAGAACGAGGATGAATACCGCATAAACCTTCCGGAATTTAAGATGATGAGATATTTCGCGCTTATGGACTTTCTCAATGACGGCCAGTATCCGCCGACTATGAGGCAGAGCCTGATGGGCCGGATAAAAATCGAAAAACCCGAACTTTTCGAGCAGTTACTCCGGCAGCAGGAGAAATTACTCAAACAAAACGAGCAGAACAGACAGTAATAACGGCCAGGATGGCGATGAAGAATAATTCATACGAGCAGTTAACCGAATCCCAGAAACAAGCGGTTTTTCATGTCGATGGTCCTGTTCTTGTTCTTGCCGGCCCGGGCAGCGGCAAGACGCGTGTGATCACATAC
>CAYNKU010000280.1:0-3306 GCA_964397865.1 uncultured Pirellulales bacterium
GGCTCGGTCATCGGCACAATACTCGAAAAAAGCGGCGGGGCCCTGAGCCTCGCTGAAAAAATTCTCAAAATCGTCGGCGAAAAAAACGTCCCACTGGCGATGAGCATCGTCGGCTACATCGTCAGCATCCCCGTATTCTGCGATTCCGGTTTCGTAATCCTCTGCCCACTCGCCAAAGCCCTCTCCCGCAAGGCCCGCATCTCCCTCGCCGCCGCCGCCATCGCTCTTAGCCTCGGCCTATACGCCACCCACACAATGGTCCCGCCGACTCCCGGCCCCATCGCCGCCGCCGGTATCCTAAATGCCGACCTCGGCCTGGTAATCCTCTGGGGAACACTCGTCAGCCTCGCCGCCGTTACCGTCGGCTGGCTCTTCGCCGTAAAATTCGCCGCCCGCTTCAACACCAACCAGAAATCTCAATCACCCGCACCCGCCGAAACCCCCGCACTCGAAATCCCGAACCCGCCATCCGCCGCAAAATCGATCCTGCCAATCCTGATACCCATTATCCTGATCGTCCTAAAATCCATTTGCGATTTCCCCGCGCAGCCCTTCGGCGAAGCTTCCGCGGCGAAACTAATCCAATTCATCGGCCAACCCGTCGTCGCGCTTCTCATCGGCGTATTCTTCGCCCTGCTGCTGCCGGCCAAGTTAAACAGCGAGGTACTCTCCGCCTCCGGCTGGATCGGCCAGGCCGTAATATCCGCCGCCACCATCATCATCATAACAGGCTGCGGCGGAGCATTCGGAAAAGTCCTCCAAAATTCCGGAATCTCCGACGTCATCGCCGGCAAACTCCAGGCAGGCTCATCTCTCAGCATCTGGCTTCCATTTATTTTAGCCGCCGCTCTAAAAACCGCCCAGGGCTCATCAACCGTCGCGATAATCACCACCGCAGGCATCATCGCCCCCCTCCTCGGCCCACTCGGCCTCGAAGCCCCGACCGCAAAAGCACTCGCCGTCGTCGCCATCGGTGCCGGCTCAATGGTCGCAAGTCACGCAAACGACAGCTTTTTCTGGGTCGTAACCGGCCTTTCGGGCTTCTCCGTCAAAGATGCCTACAAACTCCAGACACTCGGAACACTAATCCAGGGCACCGCCGCCGCCATCACCCTCTGGCTAATATCCCTCTTCGCCTTGTAACCCCCCAATATCCCATATCTATGCAAACCAATTATTTTGTTGCCCCACGCGCCAGGTCATATATAATAACTGCCAATTTTATAATATCTTACTCAAACTGACCGAATTATGACCAGTAATAAATGTAACTTCTTATTTAACAAAATGTTTTACGGAATAAAAACATTAAAAAAGCCATCCCGACTTAGTGCCATAGGTATGTTGTTTCGGGATTCCACAATTTTGATTTTTAATCTTTGATTTTTGATATTTCAAACTGACCATCGGTCAGTTTGAGTATCTTATACAAAAGGATTTTTCGTCGGCAAAATAAACTAACCAAAAAGGAAAGGGATTCGCCATGGAATTAGGTTTTCTTGACATCGCGGTATTCTTGGGATTCATCGTTGCGGTCGTCAGTCTCGGTATTCTAAAAAGCCTAAAGGAAAAGACCAGCGAGGACTACTTCCTCGCAGGCCGAGGCCTGAGTTGGTGGCTCATCGGCTTCTCACTCATCGCCGCCAATATCTCCACCGAACAGTTCATCGGTATGTCAGGCTCCGCCGCAAAATGGCTTGGCCTCGCCATCGCAAGCTACGAATGGATGGCCGCCATCACGCTCGTCGTCGTCGCCTTCTTCTTTCTGCCCAAGTTCCTCAAAAGCGGAATCTACACCATCCCCGAGTTCCTCGAATACCGTTACAACGAAGCCGCCCGCTCGCTCATGGCACTGTTTATGGTACTCATCTACGTCTTCGTAACATTCGCCGCCGTCGTTTATTCCGGCGCCCTCACAATCAAAACTCTCTTCGGCGGCCAGTACGTCCTCGGAATAGAGATCAACATCACATCCGCCTCATGGGCACTCGGAATCCTCGCCGCCGTATACGTCGCCTCCGGAGGCCTCAAAGCCTGCGCATGGGCCGACCTCCTGCAGGGTTCCGCACTAATCGCCGGCGGAGCCATTGTCGTCGTATTAGCTATGAAAGCACTCGGCAACGCGACCCCGGACGTCGTACCGGAACTTGCCTCCATAGACGCCGGTGCGAGCGCCATCGAAAAGTTCAGAACCATAAATGCCCACAAACTACACATGGTCCTGCCCCGAACCGACTCCGAAGTACCATGGACCGCACTGGTCCTGGGCCTGTGGATCCCCAACTTCTACTACTGGGGCCTAAATCAGTACATCACCCAGAGAACTCTCGGCTCCAAATCGCTCGGCGAAGGTCAGAAAGGTATCGTATTCGCCGCCGCCCTCAAGCTCATCATCCCGTTCATCATCGTCATCCCCGGCATCATGGCATTCAATCTTTACAAACCCGATATGAAGGCCGAGGCAAACGACGCCAACATCCAGGTCCTCGCCGAATTCGAAAAAATCCAGGCAAACCCCGCCGCTTCCAAAATGGCCTTCAGATTTGACGACGAATTTGAGCAAATGTACAAGGATACCGCCCGGACAATCGTCACATTCAACGCCGCCGTCGCCGGAGAACTGCCGACCCTCGAAGACCCGCTCGTACAAACAAACGAAACGCTCCTGGCGACTATCGCCCAAAAGAACAAAACACTCGAAAAATCCGAGCACGTCAAAGTCCAGCGTTCCCTCATAGGCTACAAATACGACTCCGCCTTCGCCCTGCTGATAAAGAAACTCGTACCGCGAGGCCTCCGCGGCTTCATGCTCGCCGCCATCCTCGGAGCCGTAATGAGCTCCCTCGCCTCGATGCTAAACTCCGCATCGACCATCTTCACAATGGACCTCTACCGAAAGTACATTAACAAACACGCCACACAAACCAGGCTCGTCACCATAGGCCGGATCAGCGTCGGCGTCTTCGTCGCGATAGGCTGCTTCATCGCGCCACTGCTCGACGATCCCAAATTCGGCGGAATCTTCAAATACATCCAGGAATTCCAGGGCTACATCTCGCCCGGCATCCTCGCCGTATTCGTATTCGGCCTGCTAATCAAAAAAGCTCCCCCGATCTCCGGTGTCGTCGGCCTGATAATCAACCCGATACTCTACTTCATACTCGCAAAGACCTTCCCCTCGCTGGCGTTCCTCGACAGAATGGCCTTCTCATTCTTCTGTGTTCTCGCGGTAATGGCGGTCATTACAATTATCAAACCCCTCAAAGAACCCGTCAAGCTGCCGGTTAATCCCGATATGAATCTCGA
>CAYNKU010000281.1:0-3304 GCA_964397865.1 uncultured Pirellulales bacterium
CTTGCTGCTAAGCGAGTACACCGAAAAAACTTAAAACACAACGCAACCGCCTCGGGTTTCGGGGTTTTGCGTTGACAAAACCGGCGGTTGATGGTAATATAGTTTTTAACAGGCTCTTGCGGGTGTAGCTTAATGGTAAAGCTCCAGCCTTCCAAGCTGGTCACGTGGGTTCGATTCCCATCACCCGCTGTTTTTGTAACGGC
Organism: uncultured Pirellulales bacterium; assembly: GCA_964397865.1. GTDB lineage: Bacteria > Planctomycetota > Phycisphaerae > Sedimentisphaerales > Anaerobacaceae > CAYNKU01. The sequence continues at coordinate 204 of CAYNKU010000281.1, forward strand.
TTATATCGTAGAGGTTTACAACAGTACGTATCTGGGTTTTGGGGCGGTTCACTGTAACGAATTCAAGAAATCCGAAGGTATATCAAATCCGGTTTTTTTTCAAAAAGGCACTTTTATAGCAGCGGTTTTGTAATTGCCGGCAAGGGGGTTATCAGTATCAAAACCGGCTGTGATTAAAAAGAGACTGCTTTGAATTTTGGTGAGGTCGGGTGAGGGTGTGAGCCGGCGAAAAAACTATTGCGGGTTTGGAGCTGATGAGCTAAATTAACGGAACTTCAAAAAGTAAATAATGTTGACAGGATTTTTTTACCCCCTCCCTGACGGTCGGGGCTTTGAAATATCCCCTTCCTGACGGTCGGGGCTTTGAAAAATTGTTGGGGCCTGGAGAGTTTATGAAAAATGGCAGGGGCGAAGAAAAAAAGTAAGCCGCCGATGTGGATGGTTCTGGCGGCGTTTGTGGTTGTGAGCATATTGGTGATAATCTCCAGGTCGCGGGAGAAGCTGGTGGTCATGCTCGAACCGCCCGCGGGCGGGGTCAAGAAACTTTATACAATCGATGATCGACTTGTTGCGATCGGGGTCGACAATGATATCCTTATTTATAACTGGAAAGACCTATATGCCAGGGGTGAAAAAAGTTCGGTGCGGGCGGCGGCTGCGGTATGGCTCGGGGCGGATGAGATGCTCTGGGCGAACGGTTCGAGCGATATGCTTTTCGTCAGTGATCTTAGCGGAGAAAAAATTAAGAAGCGTTTGAGTTTTCAGTTTGGCTGGAAGTGTGGTTTGATGGTTCCGGGCGGGGGGGGTGATTTCGCGGCCCTGGGTTTTTTTGAAAATGGGAAGAAAGACGGGGCGTTTCGGGTGGGGGTGTATGAGAGGGCGTCTGCGGAGATATCGGATATTTTGATGGTCGAGGGTGTGGTGCTGGATGATCTGTGTATAAGCGATGGCGGCGATTATGTCGGGGCCGTGGGGCTAAAAGGGCAGGCCGGCTGGATAGCGGTTATTAGTGTGAAAGATAAAAAGATGCTTTGGGAGCGGGAGTTCGGGGAGGTTTCGGAGCTTGGCGAGGCGGTTTTTTCGGTGGATGGGGCGCGGATTTATTGCGGCGGGCCGGGGCGGGTGGTTTATGAACTCGATGCGCGGACGGGTGAGACGGCGCATGAATATGTGATGGAGAAATCGGAGCTGCCGAACAAGAAGCAATATATCGCGTGCATCACGGTGACCAGTGACGGCAGGTTCGTGGCGGCGTGTACGGGGCCTTCGAATACGGCGTATATATGGCGGGCTGACAGTCGCGAGTTGGTTCAGACGATGGGCGTGGGGGTCAAGAAGTCGAGAGGCGGGGTTGTTGTGAACAACCTGGCATTTTCGGCGGCGAATGATCTGATAGCTTCGGGGGATATGACGGCTATCAGGAAGATAAATGTATTCAAATCGGCGCAGACAGCCAAGGCGGCTGATAACGAGTAGAGAAGTTACGAGGGAAAATGGCCCTGAAGAATTTTTTAAGAGCGTTGCGGCCGGAGGAGAGTAAGGGGGCATTTTTTCTTTGCTTTTTTGTGTGCCTGGCGGCGGGGCTTTTTATTATCTGGGTGGTGACGCCTTTGACGGGTATCGGCAGGGCGTTCGGGCCTGGGCATGATGGGTATATCGAGCTTGCGCGGAGTCTCGCGAGTGGGGATGGATATGTTTTTGAGGCGGGAGGGGACGCGGTTTTTCACAGGCCGCCGTTTTATCCTTTATTGCTGGTGCCGGTCGCGCTGTTGCCGGCGGGGCTTGAGAGGACCGGGCTTGTTGTATTGCAGAGCCTGATGGTCGGCGGTATCGGGGCGCTTGTATTCGCGGTTGGCAGGCGGCTGTTTTCTGTCAAAACCGGACAAATCGCGGTGATATTATTTTTGATGTATCCGTGGGTTTACTGGCACGCGAAGAATCCTATGACGCCGATATTGCAGGGGCTTTTGTATATTTTGTTCGCGGCGCTTTTAGGCAGGGAATTGCTGGGGCGGGGCGGGGAAAAGAGACAGTGGGCGGGAGGTCTGGCGCTTGGGGTTACCGCGGGTGCTCTTGCTTTGACGCACGGAGCGATGCTTGCGGTTGGGGGGGTGGCGATGGCGCTGCTTTTTGCGGCGGGGGTTTTGCGGAAGGATTATGGTAAGGTAAAGACGGCGGTTATCGCGGCGGCGGTGATGTTGTGCGCGGTTGGGCCGTGGACGTATCGGAATTGGGTTGTCTTCGGCAGGTTTATCCCGGTTGTAAGCGGAGGGGGCCTGGCGTATTTTAACGGCGTCGGGCACTGGGACTTCGCGGGTGATGAGGCGGCGGGGGCGGGTGAAAATTATATCGACGCGAGTCTGCGGATCACCGGTATCGGGGGCACGGAGGCGACTCATACGCACTTTAAGGGGCTAAGAAGTCTCGAACTCGATGATCGGGTTAATGAGAAGATGGTCGAGCATATCCGCGAGGAGCCGGCGCGGTTTGTTAAGATGTTTTTTTTGAATGGGGCAGAATATTATTTTCCGGTGGTTGTTTATCCTTTTTTGGCGAATAAGTATTTCAGTATCGAAGGGCTCGGGCTGACGATTTTTCACGCGGTGCTTTGGGGGCTTGCTATTTGGGGGATATGCAGGCGACGGAGGTGCGGGCAGAGTGCGAGAGGTAGTCTGCTTTTGCTGGGGGGAACAGTTTTTTACGCGGTATGGTATTTTCCGTTTGCGACGTTTATCGGGCATTGGCTTTATTCTTTTGGGACGATTCCGCTATTGGTGATATTGGCGGCATCGGGCTTTGGGGCGGCGGACAAATATAAAAAACAGGTTGAGTGATTATTCAAACGGACCGATTGTCCGTTTGAAAATGCAAAAATTAAAAATCAAAATGCAAAATTGCGGAATCCCGAAACGACGTCGGGATGGTTTTTTTGCCCTCTTCCTAACGGTCGGAGCCTGGAAAGTTGTTATCTCCGCGGGTGTATTCGGTTTCGGAATATTTTTTTTCGTAGATTCGCTGTCTGGTGAAGATCAGCGCGATGGTTTTTAGGATAATTTTCGCATCGAGCGATGGGCCTTGATTTTCAACGTATTGGACATCGT
>CAYNKU010000282.1:0-3300 GCA_964397865.1 uncultured Pirellulales bacterium
GTTATCCCAGCAAAACTCCGATACCAACTTTTCGGTTCGTACCGGATAAAGTCCCAAAGAGGTTTTTGTTTTGAATTTTTGTCATTCGGATTTCGAATTTGTTTCGTATTTCGATATTCGTATTTCGAATTTAAGCAATTAATCCTTTTGGTTGCGGCTATGCTGCTCCAAGTCCTCCCGTCTTTTGCTCTTTCTATATCGTTCTAAACTCGACAAAGCACCCTGGATTCATCTTTCCACCATTCGTACCACCGGATAATCAGCATCTTGAGTGATTTTTCGTCCCTTGGGAAAGACCTGCACATTTTCTTACCGGTGATTGTCTCTAAAGCAGAAATAACAGCCTTGCATATTCTCCTCTCGGAATCGTCTAAGTTTTCAATAAGAGCCGAAATAACTTCACTGCTGTGCAGATAGGCCATTGCCTCAATAGCCGCAAGCCTGACTGAAATACTGTTATCATCTAAGAGCGGCACCAGTTCTACAGCAAGTTCTTCCCTGCCCAGCCAACCGATACAACTGGCCGCTCTTCGGCGAACATCTTCACTCTCATCGTAAAGCATATGCAAAAGCTCAGGAGCGCTTGAGGCCCCGCCCAAACGATACAAACCCCTCACAGCCGCTAAGCGAACCGAAACATTCTGTTCGCTTAAAGCGTTTTCAATCGCGGGCAATCCTTCTTTCATATTCAACTCTGCCAGGGCCTTGATACACTCAGCCCTTACTTGTGCCGTCGGTTCTTTTGCCATTCGCGCAATAAGTGCTCTGACCGACAATTTATGGCCGATTGTAGCCATTACTTTCACTGCATCTAAGCGTGTTGCTTTATCCGGACTGTCAATATCGGATAAAGCGTTGAGAAATATTATCCTCTCGGAGGCACTGTCAAAATCAGCGGCATTGACTTCTTCGACCGTTACATCAGCAGGAACCGAACTCGAAACCTCAATGGCAGTCGGCTCAGACTCCCGGCTTTCAGGCTCAATAGGCTCGGGTTCATCCGATTGAACAGCATTTGCTTCCAACAAAAACTCAACCTTCTGTCCGGCCTGTTCCGTCAGAAAACTTTCCCGCAGTTCAGGCAGCTCCACCTGCTGTGTTTTTACAGTGTCTGTATCCTCTGATATTGGAACATCAAAATCAGTTGCGCCCGGCTCGGACCAGTATTCTTCAACAGGTACATTTGGTTTGTCAACCGGCTCAGAAACAGCGGCCTCGGTACCGATCTCTGCGCTTGTTTGAGTAACTTCAACGTCGGACGAAGGACTCTGAACATCTTTCTCGAGCTTGGCGGCCTGGTCCAACTCGGACTTTGCCGCAGCAAGTTCTAACTCCAATTTCGCCACACGTATTTCAGCAACATCCTGACGAGCTTTCGTCTCGCTGACTTCACTGCGAATCAGTTCCAACTCACAAAGCAGCGAATCCCTCTCTTTCTGGAGGTTTTCAAGTTGCCAGGTAAGCCGGTCCTGCGCCTGTTGGGCATTATCTTTTGCTTCTTCCAGGTGCTGCCGGGCTTCGGCGAGTTCGGATTCCAACGCCGCAACACGTGCTTTGGCCGCGCTTACCCGTTCTGTTGCCTGATCGGCTTGCCGCAATGCCTGTTCCAGGTCGGAAATAAGAGATTTATTTTCTATTTGCTGCGCCTGGAGTTGGGAGGCAAATTGAGACTGCGCGTTTTTAACATTATTTTGTGCCTGAGCCAACTGGTCGCGGGCTGCAGCAAGTTCGGATTTCAGCGTAGTTACTCTGCCTTTTAAGCCATCCCGGCTTACTGACGTTTCCTCAGGTTTCGGTTTGGCGGCAGATGCTTCAGTAGTCGATTCGATCTGTTTGTCTGTGTCGAATTCAGCGGGTTCAACCGGGCGGGTAAATAAATGTCCTACTGCTGCCAGGCTGCCGCTCATAATCCCGGTAATCTTCTTACCCGCAAATGCTGCTGTTCCAACACAGGTTCCGGCGCCTCTAAACACCCCCTCAATGATTCCCGATCGCTTTAGTTCAACATTTTCCATGTGTTTAGTCTCTTATTTTTTTAATCAGTGGAGGCTTTTGTTTTTCTGTCGCCCGAATCATCTTCGGCAGAATATTTAAGATTGGTTTCTGCCGATGTCAGTTCATCGACATAGCTTATTATCCTTTTGCCGGCTACCACCGCAGCACCAGCCAAAGCACCGGCAAGCCGGGACATCTCTGTCACAGCTTCGGTAAATTCTGACTTAGTATTTTCCATTATTTTTATCTTCCTTAAAATCGAATATTCAAATCTGTCCATCCATATACTCAACCGGTAAATCCTGGCCTACAGGCACCTGCTCAATGGTAACTGAAGGGCCATATACCCTTACTAAAAGAAAATGCCGTATACCCGAATCCAAAAGTCCGTCTGAAAAGCTGCCGGATGTGACATAACGAACACCGTTATTCGTTATGTCTACAAAACCGTGATAATGGCCCTGCAGTACAAAATCCACTTCATATTTCTCAAAAAGAGCAATGAGCTGCTGCTTTTCCTCTGTTTCGGGAAATTTATAACTGCCATACGAGTTGCCATATATCGGCATGTGACTTATCACGAAAAGAAGCGGCTGTTTGTTGCCGCGCAACTGCTCGGCGATCCACTCCATTTGCGCTTCGCCGATTTCGCCGTCGGCGGTATCAATAACGATAAATTTCGCGTTTCCGCCTTCAAATGAATAAGCTGAAGGGCCCAGGTATCTCCAGTAATACTCCCATCCACCATTATAAACATCATGATTTCCAAGCGCAGGGTAATAAGGCGATGTCAGTGCATCCGCGTGATCGATAAAATTACTATACTCGGCTTCTTCTCCAAGGTATGTGATATCTCCGCCAAATATAACAAATCTTATTTGCTTTAGTTTTATCGCTCGATCGAGATCATCAAAGCATCCGTCACCTTTGGCATACATATGGGGGTCGCCGCAAAAAGCAAATGAATAAACATAAGTACCTTTTATCGCATCTTTATATGGCGATTTTATGGAGTCGGACAATCCGAACCTTTCCTCAACCGTTGTATCCTGTGTTTCTCCGTGGCTTAATAAAAGAAGACACAGGGGAAGAAGCAGTAATATAATCGGCGGCCTTATGAGTAAGGCGATGAGTATTCTTTTTAATAAGTTCTTCTTCTCTTCTGTCAATTCAACCATCAACTCTTTTTGACCTCCGGCGGCCTGGTGTATTCCCTGTAGGAAAGATACAATATCAAGAGTATCAACAACCCTATGAATAATACAGTATCATTGGTTGAGCTTAACTGCGGCGGCACTTCCGTAG
>CAYNKU010000283.1:0-3234 GCA_964397865.1 uncultured Pirellulales bacterium
TTTATAAGGTATATCATTTAAGACCCCCATAGCCAGCGAGGGAATTTCCATATCGCATTTTTTCGCCAGCTCGATAAATCGCTTCTGCAGCCCGGGCTCGAAAAGCGGCAGACTCCGCTCACCAACCCCAAAATCAACCTGAACACCATCAGCGCCCAATTTTTTAGCTAACTCAATCGAAGCCGGATCAGCCTGTTTCTTCAACGTCCAGTCACAGAACCCTATCTTAAAGCCGCCCTTCGCCGCCTTGCGAGAACCTCGACCGCCAAAGCCCCTGCACCCGCCGGCAAGAAAAAGCCCCGCAACTGTCCCCGCCGCATTTATCATCATCTCTCGCCGACTGATGTTTTGTTCCATTTAGTTATCTCCGCGGTTACACTTTTAGCCCGCTATAATTCACTTCCAGCTTTTTATTTTCACTCACCACCTCCGCCATCGTCATACTCGTTTTCCGCCTGCCCGCTTCGCGCATCAAAATCGAAACCAGCGTCGAATAAACACCCCGCTCGACCGTCGAATTACTGTAATCGCCTTGAAGGATACTCTTACTGAAGGTATCTAAATTCGCCCGTATCCCCGAGCGGTAGATATTACCGACATCGCCCCCGCGATAAGGCCGATTGCTTCTTATCCAGCTTTTGCCCCAGTAGTTCGTCTCCGCGTAACCCTCTTCCCCGAAAGCGTTGCAGTTTATCACATCGTCAGCTATATGATCCAGGTGCCTGCCCGAATAGTTGAATATACAGCCGTTTTCAAAATTGACCGTCACCGAATATGCCCGGTCGGTATCGCCGTTTCGCTTGACGCCCTTACCGGAACTTCCCGTCGCGTTGACAACTTTCGAATCCGCCATCCAGATCGCGACATCAATAGCGTGCACGCCGTAATTGACCAGGTACCCGCCGCCCAGGTTCACATCATTTATCCACAGCAGATTCTTCAGCTTGCTCTCGATCGTGCCTGTATTAGGCGGATCCGCCAGCGGCTTACTGTTGCAGATATTGGTAATCAGCCCGACCTTGCCGATATCGCCGTTATGTATCCTCTTGACGGTCTCTATAATAATCGGCGTCGTCGGCATCTGGTAATCTATAAGAAATACCTTGTTCTTGGCCTTGGCTTTCGCCGCCGCCTCTGAAACCGCCCTGCACCCCGGCGCATCGCACGCCACGGGCTTTGCCATATAAACATGACAGCCCGCCTCCACCGCCGCGGTAACATGCTCTGGGAAACAATAAGGCGGCGTCTCACAGATCACCGCGTCGACTCCGCTCTCTATCAGCTTCTTATAACCGCCGAGCCCCGAATACCTCCGCGACTTATCGATTCCGAACTGCTCGCCCGCCTCGTTGACCACATCTTCGAAATAATCCGCCATCGCGACGATCTTATAATTCGGATTCTCCAGCATCAGTTTCGCGATTAGCCTGCCTCGTCCGCCGAGCCCGATACATCCGACCTCGATCTTCGAATTCGCCTCCGCCCCCAAAGCGCGTCCTTTGCCCGCCATTACTAACGATGAACCCAGCACAGCACTTTTTCTAATAAAATCCCTCCGCGACAATTTCCCATTTTGATTTTCTTTCCCTGCCATTTTCCAAACCCTCATTTACTAAAGAATATTTCTCATTCAACCGCTTACAGAACATAATGTCCTCCGTATAACGTCAATAATCTTATCATGATGACCCCAAATGGTCAAAAACTTTGTTAACGCCTCCATATTTATGACTGCTTTGACAACTTCCGCCCCCAACTCCAACTGTTTGTCTCGACCAACCTGTCCCGCCGAACCCCTTAGGGGCAGGAGAACACTCGGGATTGCTTTTTCTTTTCCCCCTGCTTACCCCGACCGCAGGTCGGCGCTCCCCCTGATCCCTCTTGCCCCGCTGCCGGAAATCCCCGCTGTCCGCGGCAAAAGGCTGTTTTTAGAGCCGCCCAGCCCCTCAACGGCCGGGTGTGACAAATTTTTCTGGCGCTTAAAATAGGCAATCTGTAGAATATGGGAAGTTTGGATTTATGAAGGATTACCATATTTTACAGGAGATTGTCATGGATGAAAAAAAGTTGCCGGAAATTGAGATCGAAAAGTTAAAAAAATTGCTCAAAGACGACTTCGACGATTGCATTGAAGATGTGGTCAAAGCCATAGATACAGCGAAAATTGGTTCTGTCATTGACGACAGTGAGGAACCGGTTCGAGTAGCTACAGGCAGGTTACGGCAAAAGATATTTCAAAAAGCTTTGCAGCTAAAAATCAATGCGGCTGATGCCGCTTTTTCCCCCTCGAAACAGGACAAAAAATAAGTTGCGGCACAAAGGCATACAATCGGTGTCTCACGAAACGGTCAACGGTCTAATGCGGTTGCATCGAATTTACTGGCATTCGCCGCAAGGTCGTGATGACACAGTTGACCGTATAGTGGGTTTAGCGGCAGAGAGGGTTAGCGTAGGTGTTCGCAGGATGTGCTGTCAGGTTGGTATCAGCCAGCAGGGTTTTGCCCGGGCAGCCGAGCACCTGAAAGACCTTGCTCAACTGCATATCAGTCGTGAACGGCTTCGTCAGATAGTTGAATCGGAGGGTAAGGTTGCTTGTCAAATTGTGCAAAAAGGACTGCTGGAGATTGGTTTTGGCGCTGAGGATTGCAAGACAGGCATTGATGGACCTTCCCGTATTTATGTTGGTACAGACGGTGTTAAGGTACCAATGGTGACACAGAAAGAAAAGGACAAGAGACGCAAAAATCGCAGGAAAAAGCGTTCCGGCAACAAGCGGCGTCGAATGCATAGAGGTGCCGACAATGCGTATAAGGAATTCAAGATAGCTGTGATGTATGATGAATCCAACGAGAACAGACATGTATTTGCCACCAGCGGCAATCATGAAGTTCAGGGCAGACTTCTCAGACGTCAGGCGGCCAGATTGAAGCTGACAGAATTCGATGAAAAGGCAGGGCTTGCTGACGGCGCCGACTGGATCACAAACCAATTCCAAACTAAATTGCCTATGCTTGATGATCGGATACTGGATTTTTATCATCTCAGTGAACATGTATGGTCAACCGCGAATACCTGCTTTGGACAGGGCGATGAGCAGGCTGGTGAATTTGCCAGTGAAATCTTACACATAGCCAAACATCAAGGGCCGACGGCTTTGTTGGGCCGACTGATGGAAGAACGTAAAAAATACAGAAGCAAGACGAAACGCAAGTCGCTTAAGGATCTGATACAGTA
>CAYNKU010000284.1:0-3227 GCA_964397865.1 uncultured Pirellulales bacterium
GCCTCGAAGCTCAAGTGGGTTATGGATAATGAGCCGGAGGTTTACTCGAAGATCTATAAGGTGATGCTGCCGGGGGATTATATCGCGATGAAGATGACGGGGGAGATTTGTACGACGCCGAGCGGGCTGAGCGAAGGGATAATGTGGGATTTTGCCGATGAGGGAAAAGCGGGTTTTGTTCTTGATAATTACGGGGTATCCGGGGATCTGATAGCTGAAACGGTTCCGACATTTTCGGTTCAGGGCGAGCTTAGCAAAGCCGCAGCGGAAGAATTGGGATTAAAGACAGGGACCGAGGTTACGTACCGGGGCGGCGATCAGCCTAATAACGCGTTTAGTCTGGCGGTATTGGAGCCGGGGGAGGCGGCGGTTACGGCGGGGACGAGCGGGGTGGTGTATGGTGTTACGGACAAGAAAAATTATGACAAGCTTTCGCGGCTCAATACCTTTGTGCACGTTAATCACAGTTCGGAATCACCGAGGTACGGGGTTTTGTTGTGTGTTAACGGGACGGGGATATTGAATAGCTGGCTCAAGCATAATGTCGGGGTTTCGAATGTAGGGGGGCTTAGTTACGAGCAGATGAATGTTTTGGCGGCGGAGGCGCCGGCGGGGGCGGATGGGCTCATACTTTTACCTTATGGCAACGGGGCCGAGCGGACACTGGAAAATAACGATATCGGGGCATCGGTTCATAACTGGCATTTTAATGTGCATGACAGGAGGCATCTACTCAGGGCGGCGCAGGAGGGGATAGTTTTTGCGCTTAATTATGGGCTGGATATTATGCGGGATATGGGCATCGAGATGAAGATGTGCAAGGCGGGTCACGCGAATATGTTTTTAAGCGAGATTTTCAGGGAGACTTTCGCGACGGTTACTGGCGCGGAGGTCGAACTTTATAATACCGACGGCTCGCAGGGCGCGGCGCGGGCGGCGGGCGTGGGTGCGGGAATTTATAAGAGCTTCGATGAGGCGTTTGTCGGTTTGGAGACGGTTTGTAAGGCCCGGCCTGATGAAAGTAAGGTCTCGATGTACGGGGAAATTTACCGGGGGTGGAAAGAAAAACTTGAATCTGTTTTATAAGTGAAAAGGAAGAGGCGCAAATGCGAAAAAAAAATTTAATTTTTCTGTCGGCGGTTTTATTTATTTGTGCGACTCGGCCGGCGGGGGCGAAGGTAAAAATCACGGGGGAACTGAAGAGATGGCACGATGTGGTATTGACGTTCGAAGGGCCTGTGACAAATGAGCTCGCTGTGCCTAATCCTTTTATGGACTATCGGCTCGATGTTACTTTCGCAAAGGGCGGTAAAAGGTTTGTTGTGCCGGGTTATTACTGCGCCGACGGCAGAATTGACCAGACGGGGATGCCGTATGGGAATAAGTGGCGGGTACATTTTCGGCCCTGTGAGACGGGTGTGTGGACGTATGCGGTATCGTTTCGCCGGGGGCCTTATGCAGCGGTCAGCGGCGATCCGCAGGCGGGGGAGGAGGTAAGTTTCGACGGTTTGACGGGCACTATCGAGATTGCCGATACCGATAAGACGGGCAGGGATTTTCGGGGTAAGGGCAGGCTCGAATATGTGGGCGAGAGGTATCTAAAGTTTGCGGGGACGGGTGAATATTTTTTAAAAGCAGGCGCCGACAGTCCGGAGAATTTTCTGGCTTATTATCAGTTTGACGGTACGAGTGATCATGACAGCACCGACCCGAGGAAAAAGAAAACACTGCACAGGTACAGCGGCCATCTTTCGGACTGGAAAGAGGGTGATCCGTTCTGGAAGGAGGCGCGCGGTAAGTCGATAATCGGCGCGGTGAATTACCTGGCGAGTAAGGGGATGAACAGTATCTATTTTGTTACGATGAATGTCAACGGCGACGGCAAGGACGTCTGGCCCTGGACGGATTACGACCAGCGGCTGCGATTTGATTGCGGCAAACTCGGCCAGTGGGGGCTGGTTTTATCGCATATGGAAAAACTCGGGATAATGATGCACGTGGTTACGCAGGAAACCGAGAACGATCATCTGCTCGACGGCGGGGAACTGGGGCCGGAGCGGAAACTTTATTATCGTGAACTTATCGCCAGGTTCGGCCATCACCTGGGGGTCGTGTGGAATCTTGGTGAGGAAAATGTCAACAGTGATGCGCAACGAAAGGCATTCGCGAGCTTTTTTAAGGATAACGATCCGTGGGGCAGTCCGGTAGTTTTGCATACGTATCCGGGAAAATATGACCAGGTTTATGGTCCGATGCTGGGTTATCCTGATTTCGATGGGCCGTCGCTGCAGATGAACGAAACCGGCAGCGATACGCATAGCGAAACCGTTAAATGGGTTACGCGGTCGGGGCAGGCGGGGCGGCAGTGGTTTGTATGTCTGGATGAATACGGGCACGGTAAGAATGGTGTGAAGCCTGATAGCGTTGACCCGGCACACGATCAGGCGAGGGTGAACTGCCTGTGGGGGAATTTGATGGCCGGCGGTGCGGGGTGTGAATGGTATTTCGGGTATGAGGATCCGAATAACGATCTAAATTGCGAGGACTGGCGCAGCAGGGATAAGATGTGGGATCTTACGCGATACGCGGTGGGATTTTTCCACGAGTACCTGCCGTTCTGGGAGATGGAGCCGGCGGATTCGCTGGTATCGCGGGGTTGGTGTCTGGCGAAGGGGGGCGAGATTTACGCGGTTTATCTGCCGGAAGGCGGTGAGGCGAAGCTGGACTTGCCTTTGGGCGATTATAGTGTAAAATGGTATAATCCACGCAAGGCAGGAGGTTTGCAAAACGGCTCGGTCGGGAGAGTCGCAGGAGCGGGCGAAATCTCACTCGGCAAAGCACCGGCAGAGAGAAATAAGGATTGGGTGATGCTGGTTACAAAACAATAATTTTATTTCTGGTTTTAATAAGGGAAGTTAGTGATGGCTGAATATTTTCCAAAAGTAAAAAAAATTGCTTACGAGGGGCCTGATTCGAAAAATCCTCTTTCTTTCAAGTATTACAATCCCGATGAGAAGGTGCTCGGCAAAACGATGGCGGAGCATCTTCGATTCGCGGTATGTTACTGGCATACGTTCAAGGGGCTTGGTAATGACCCGTTCGGGCCCGGGACGATTATTCGCGAATACAATAATTCGACCGACGAGATGGAAGCAGCGGAGATGACGATGGAGGCGGCGTTCGAGTTTTTTAGCAAACTGGGTGTGGGCTTTTGGTGTTTCCATGAC
>CAYNKU010000285.1:0-3224 GCA_964397865.1 uncultured Pirellulales bacterium
AAAAGCCCGCGGGCAGAAAGGTTATGGAGGATGTTTTTAAATGACAATTTGAAGATATTTTCGGGCAGCAGTAATATCGAGCTTGCGCAGGCGGTATGTCATTATCTGGGTATTCCGCCTGGCGGCGTGAAGATCGAGCGTTTTCTGGACGGCGAAAAGCTCATCAAGCTGGAAGACGATGTTCGCGGGCGTGACTGCTTTGTGATCCAGTCGACGTGTCGGCCTGTGGATGAGTATTTGATGGAGCTGTTGATATACCTTGATTGTCTTCGCCGGGCGAGCGCGCAGCGGATAACGGCGGTGATGCCTTATTTCGGTTACGCGAGGCAGGACAGAAAGGACGAGGGCAGGGTGCCGATAACAGCCAAGCTGGTAGCGAATATTGTGACCTGCGCGGGCGCCGACAGGGTGATGGCGATAGACCTGCATGCCCAGCAGCTTCAGGGCTTTTTCGATATACCGGTGGATCATTTGTCGGGTGAGCTGGTTTTGGGCAAATATTTTCACGACAAGAGGATCGAGAACCTGACGGTGGTCTCGCCTGATGTGGGTAATATGAAGACGGCGTCGAAATATGCGTCGAGGCTCGGCGGGGCGCTTGCGATCGTGCATAAGAAGCGTATCAGCGGCAGTGAGGCGATTGCCCAGGAGATAATAGGCGATGTGGAAGGGCGGAATATTTTGATGTGCGACGATATTATCGCGACGGCGGGGACGGTTTGCAGCGCGGCGGAGCTTGTGAAGAGCCGCGGCGCCAAGAAGGTGTATGTCGGGGCTACGCACGGGGTATTGGCGGGCAAGGCGCTGGAGAATCTTGCGGCGGCGCCGATCGAGGAGATAGTGGTTACCGATACGATACCGCTGACCCCGGAGGCCAAAAAGTGCGGGATGATAAAGGTTTTGAGTGTTGCGCCTATGTTGGGCGAAGCTATAAAGCGTATTCACAGGAACGAATCGGTAAGCAGTTTGTTCGGAAATGTGTAAGGGAACCTCTAAAGCGATTATTAGAGCCACCCTTTTAATTTGAGTTCCCCGATTTTCGGGAGTAGATTTTAGTGAGGTAGATATGGAAAAATCTTTGGAGCTAAAAGCTGAGATACGCGAGGGTGCGGGTTCGAGTTCGGCGGAGGAGGTTCGCGGGCAGGGTCGGATACCGGCAATAATTTACGGACACAAGCAGGAGCCTGTGAGTATTTCGCTGGATGCGCATGACTTTGTCGAAGGTTTGCACCACGGGCATCGGCTGATGGATATATCGATAGGTAAAAAACGCGAGAAGACGATAGTTAAAGAACTGCAGTACGACCATCTCGGCAAGAAGGTTATCCATGCCGACCTGATGAGAGTAAGTATGACCGAGAAGGTTAAGGTTTCGGTTCCGATCGAGCTCAAGGGTACCGCCAAGGGTATGTCCGAGGGTGGTATTATAGTCGAGCACGCTGATCAGATCGAGATCGAGTGTAAGGTGACGGATATACCCGAGACGATCAGGGTTTCGGTTAAGGATATGGAGATCGGTGAGAATTTCCATGCCGGCGATATCGAGCTTCCGGAAGGTTTGACGTTGTTAAGCGCAGCCGATCTTTTGATAGTGGGCTGTGAGGTGGTTGCGGCGGCCAAGACGACCGAAGAGGTCGAAGAAGAAGAGCCGGCGGCTCCGGAAATTATCAGCAAGGGCAAGGAGGAGGAAGAGGCCGAAGAAGCTCCGCAGGAATAAGCGGCGTGGAGGCCTGAAATGGATGTTTTGTGCGTTTTGGCTTTTCGATTGAAAGGTTGCCGGGATGGCCGAGATGAAAGTGATTGCCGGTCTTGGGAATCCCGGGAGGGAGTATGAAGATACTCGTCACAACGCGGGCTTTAAGGTCGTTGAGACGATAGCGAGGCAACTGGGTATCGAAGTTAATAGGATGCGTTTCGGCGGCTGTTTGGGCCGGTGCGAGTTCGAAGGTAAAAAGTTAATATTGCTCGAGCCGTTGAAGTATATGAACCGCAGCGGCGAGGTGGTGGCGGAGCTTATGGGATTTTACAAGCTTTCGCTCGACGATCTGCTTGTGGTAACCGACGATATGGCTCTGGAGCCTGGTCGGATACGCGTTCGTGCGAAGGGTTCGGCGGGCGGTCATAACGGGCTGGCGGATATAATCGAGAAGCTCGGGAGTGTGGAGTTTTGCCGGCTTCGCATCGGGATCGGCGCAAGCGGTCGGCTGAGCGGGCGGGATTATGTGCTCGGCAGGCTCGGCGAGCATGAGAAGGATCTGCTCAACGCCGGTATAGAGACGGCGGCGGAGGCAGCGCTTTGCTGGCTTCGAGAAGGCGTTGTAAAGACGATGAATAAATTTAATCCGTTGTAATTTTGGTTTTTTTAATAGTCCCGCTGTGGCGGGGACGAGAAGAAAATTTTTCAGGAGGTACGTAATTTGGAAACTGCTGTAAAGAAGCTTTATGAAGCGATGTTTCTGGTCGATTCGGCGAAGGCGGCCGCGGACTGGGAAGGGATTAACAAGGTGATCAGGGGTCTGCTCGAAAAGGGGGATGCGGAAATTGTCTCGATAAAGAAATGGGACGAGCGCAAGCTCGCCTACGATATTCAGGGCAAGAGCCGGGGGACGTATATCCTTTGTTATTTCCGCGCCGGCGGTGAGAAGATAGCCGTGATCGAACGGGCGGTTCAGTTGTCGGAGCAGGTTATGCGTGTTTTGATCCTTTGTGCGGACCATCTGACCCAGGAAGATATTGATAAGGCTACGCCTTTGATGCGGGCGACCGAACCGGCACCGAAGGATAAGGGGGAATCCAAGGCCGAGGAGAAACCTGAGCCTAAGGAAAAGCCTGCGGTCGATGAGGCGGCGGCAAAGGAGGCTAAGGCCGAAGTGCCGGTAGAGCCTGAGGCGGCGGCAAAGGAGGCTAAGGCTGAAGTGCCGGTAGAGCCTGAGACGGAGCCTGATGTAGCGGATATTGTTGATGAGTTGAAAGCCGAGGCGGCTTTATTTTCCGATGAGACTGTTCCTACTGAGGCTGCGACCGCCGAGACCACGGAAGCTGCGGAGGCTGCCGAAGCCGAGAAGAAAGCAGAAGCTGCTGAGGCTGAAGAACAGGCTGAGGAAGAAAAGCCTTTAGCGGAAGAGAATCAATAGCGAGGTGGATTTGAGTTTGTTTATGAAGTTTTGTTGTTAGAGGGTTTAAGGAAGGCAAAACGATTTATAATAATTCCAGTTAAAAAGAAC
>CAYNKU010000286.1:0-2171 GCA_964397865.1 uncultured Pirellulales bacterium
CTGCTCGGCTGATAATCCTTGCCGGCATAAGAATGACCCAAATAATTCGCTATCACCGAATAATTGCCCAGCCCCACCGGCGCCGTCCATTGTGTCGAACACTTGCCGTTAACCAGCGTCAGTTTATGACTGCTAAGCGTACCGCCGCTGACTCCAACACTCACCTGCCCCGGCCCCTCGACCAGATTGGCCCCCGAATCACGCACCGTTACCTCAACGGTCGCAGTCCCACCTGTCGTTACCGTCCCAGGCGTAACCGAAACCGTCGTCGTCGTGTTCTCTATCGTCCTGTTCCCGAAAACCTTAAAGCCCATATCCTGACCCTGGATCGTAGGCCACGTCGAGCCGCCGTCTTTACTGGTCTTGGTATCGTCGCCGGTATTATAAGGGTTGTCGCGAACACCTATCCAGCTAATGTCCGCGCCGCTGCCCTCGCTGACCCACAAAACAATCCACCATCTGCCCGGCGAAATGGTCGTCCCGCTGCCGGGCCATTTGAAATCGAACCAGCTCGCGGCATTCGGCACCTCGCTTATCGGTCGGCTAATCTGCGCAACGATGCCCGAATCAGGCTTACCATTATCATCCGGATGCAGGCACATCATTATGTACCCGCTGCTGCCGGAACTCCTGCTGATATGAACCTGAACCTCCGTTATCGTCGGACTCGTGGAGACATCGAACGCCATCGCGTGAGTAAAATCCTCCGAAACACACAGCCCTACGTTCGAAGCCCCTGTGTATTTAGCGATAATTTCCCCCGATGCGACCTGTAAACCGAAAACTAAAACCAAAAGAAATGCGGAAAAAATGTGTTTAGTGGACATTTTTCTTCCTCCTCTATCGAACTCGTAAATACCCGATCCCCGGTACAGATCCTAAGATGATTCGAAAAATAGCCTCAAAAGCCCGCTCTCCCTGCCGGCCTGCACCAATAAGTAACTTTTTATAACATATTTAGAAACAAAAAGCAAGGATTTATCTGAAAAATCGAGCTTTATGGGACTAAAAAAAACAACCCTGATTTGGTTAACAAACATTTAATTTTTATACTTTAATTGAAGCTTTTTATAGAGTTTTGCCGTTCGGAGAAGGCCCGGATCGACTTCCCTGACGTAACAGCCGGTTGTTTAATTTCTGAAAATAAGAAAATAGAAAATACAATGTCTATAAGAAGAAAGAGATTTCTCATTCTGGCTCTGGTACTGTTTACAGCCGGCGCCGTCGGCCTCGGCTGGCTTGCCGCATCGAACAGCACCGAAACACCGATCCCCCCACCCACCGAACAAAACCTCGATACCGGCCTTGGCAAGGTCGACCAGTTACTGAAGGGCCAGATAAGTATCGAATCTTTCGCAACCGAAGTAAGCCAAACCGAACAGAATCGGCAGAACCCTCAGCCTGAGAAAAATTCCGCCAAAGAAAAACTCCGCTCCTTTATTCTCATCACCTCCGCTCTCTGCGTATCCGGCGCCGCCGCGATCTTCGCCTTCAATCTTATATTGCTACTCGCCCGAACCGCAGCTTCGATCTTTGCTTGCCTGCGCAGCTATTGCGCCCGGATATTCAACCACCGAAAAACTCCCGACGATAGCCACCCCTCCCAGGCCGAACTCGAAGACGACAATATGGAAAAAACCGACCCGCCAAAAGAAGCTCTCTCAGACCTCGATCACTCATCGGATACCCCGGAAATCGAAAAGCTGTATTGCGACAAAAAATCGCTGACTCCCAAAGACCCCGACCCCGCTCACACCGGCGGTATCAGTACAGCCTTCAATACCACGCAGGTAAAAAAAGCGGCACAAAAAAAACCGCTGCCCGATAAAGCCGGCCAACCCACCGAAACCGTAAAAGAAGTCCTCAGCGAATATTCCCAGCCCGTCGAGACCACCCTCGCCGAACTCGCCCAGCAGGTCGCAGCCATTCGCGAATATACCTCATATCAATACGACAAAAACAAAAAACTCCAGGAAGGTTACGACTGGCACATAGTCAGAACTTTTTGCCTCAGGATTATCCGCTGTATCGACCACCTCGAAGATCGCATCTCAGAGCTCACCGAACAAAAAAGCAATACGAAAGAACTCGAGGAAATAGCCGATGAACTGATCTTCGCGCTTGAATCCAGCGGCGTCGAGCAGTTCAGGCCCAAACTAAATACTCAGTAC
>CAYNKU010000286.1:2181-3193 GCA_964397865.1 uncultured Pirellulales bacterium
AAGTTGTAAGCGAAAAAACCAGTACCACTAAGCCGAATATGACCGGCAAAATAGCCGAGGTAGTAAAACCGGGCTACAGGTACGTGGTCGACAATGAAAATATCAAGATAGTCCGCACGGCACGCGTAAAATTATTCGAATAAGAGCAGAAAAATGATTCTGGAGAAAAAATGAGTTCTCAGAAAAAATTAAATATAGCCGGCATCGATCTCGGAACGACGTTCTCAGCGGCAGCGGTTCTGAACACCATCGGCAAACCGGAAATAATCCCAAACACCGACGGAGAAAGACTGACACCATCAGCCATTTTCTTCGACGAGGACGATTCCAACACCGTTCGCGTAGGTGTCGAGGCGCTCAATTCCAGATACATAAATCCCGACAGGGCGATCCGCTGGATAAAGCGCCACATGGGCGACAAAAACTACCGCAAAAACATCGACGGCAAAGACTGGACCGCCATGGAACTCTCCAGCCTGATACTCAAAAAACTAAAACAGGAGTGTACAACCGAAACAGGCACCATCAACGACGTCGTCATCTCCGTCCCCGCCCACTTCGACGAGGTCCGCCGAAAGGCCACAATGGACGCCGGTTCCCTCGCCGGACTAAACGTCATCGGCATCGTCAACGAACCGGTCGCCGCCGCACTCTATTACGCCACCACTCGTCAGATAGCCGGTAAAATCCTCGTCTACGACCTCGGCGGCGGAACCTTCGACGTTACCATTATGAACACCAAAGGCCGCCGGATAGATATCATCTGCTCACAGGGCGAACACGCAATAGGCGGCGTCGATTTCGACAGAAAAATCCTCGAACTGCTCGAAAACCGCTACCGCGAAGAATTCAACACCGAACTAATCGACTCCGACGAGGCCCGCGCAAAATACGAAGACGAAGCCGAAGACATCAAAAAAACTCTCTCGCGCCGCGACATCGCCCGAAAAGTCATTTACGGCTCCGCCGGAAGCGTCCGCGTGGAAATCACGCGGGAAGATTTCGAAAAGGC
>CAYNKU010000287.1:0-3182 GCA_964397865.1 uncultured Pirellulales bacterium
TAATTTTGCTTTTTAATTTTTGACTTTTAATTTCTTTTCTGTTATTCTCTAACCCAAAAGGCGTGAGGCAACGGGAGCGAAAACTTTGCACGAAATACGCTTCACGAGAACGAATTATTATTGACTCAGCCCACTTATTGATTGAGAATAAGGTGACGGAACAGGCCGGCTTTATGCAAGCAACGGGTGAATAATTTCTTTTGACGACAATTACAGTTTTTGGTTATTATAATATAGAGAAGTTTTCTATAGTAGAAGTGGGTTGTTAATAAGATGCAAATAACTATGTTGGACGTAATAGAATGAATAAAGAAGAATCCATCGAAATTCAGCTAGACCCAGAAGATATTATATTGCTTTTGCTGGAAGCGAATGAGATACTATTGGGAAAACACGCAGTAGGCGGTGTTACACGATTAGAAAAGTTGTTATTTTTACTCCAAAGAGAAACTAATATTGAGAAGATAGATTCCTTTTATGAGTTTACTGCACATAACTATGGTCCATTCTCAAAAGAGGTTTATGAAGCACTTGATTTCCTGGAAGGTTTTGAGCTTATACAAGTTAAGGAACGTGTACATTCATCATATTATACCAATGTAGGAGAAATCCTTCTGCTTCAGGCAATATCAGAAGAAGAGGTTTCTGAAACAACAACGATCAATTCTGAAGGAGTGACAGAAAAGCTATTTCTTCTTACGGAAAGTGGGCATAAAGTTGCAAAAAAACTGCGCCAAACAATCGAAAAACGCCGACCTAAAGATATAGAAGAATTGAATGGAATAATTCGTCGTTATGGAAAGCTGCCACTGAACCAGTTGATACGATACGTATATCATAAGTATCCGGAAATGACTGTAAAAAGTATTCACCCAGAGGCAAACAAAGTTCCAGCAAAAGATAGCTAATATGGTCGCAAAAGAGATGATCACATTTTTTGTAGCAGTAATAGCATGGAATGCTTTTTGTTTACACTTTCTAATAATCCCCTTTTTTAGAAGGGCTGAAACCTTATATAAGGATTATCTAACCAATGGTGTTATACAAACTGCAACGAGCTTTATCGAGACTAAAAAGCTTATACCGGCCTTGGCAAACATGTTTGTTCGCATTCGTGAGGCTCAAGCAGATAAACGTAAGGTGATTGGGGAGGAAGAGCTTCAGCAAATTCTTCAACAGATTGACTATATCCCAGACCTGGAACTTACACAGGTTGCAATGGAACAAAATAATAAACTCAAAGCATTGTTTGATTCTCTCCAGAATTTGACAAGGCATATATGGAAGCTGGGATTGCTTCATGTGATTATCATGCTTTGCATCCCAGCGTCTCAATGGATTCCTACTGGTTACGATTTGATAGCGAAGATAACCGCAATAATCTTAGCAATTATTACTTTTATGATAGCGTTATTTTCTGTTATTTTTTACGAGAAGCAAATGAAGCAATTTTTAGATTTATTAAAACAAAATCAATAAGTAGGTTAATTATGCATAACAACGACCCACAAGAGGAACATCTACTTAAGCCTGTTTTGATGTTATTCCCAAAGAGAGAATATCATCGTTTCAAAGAAGTGCCCCTTGGAAGAAAAAGGATTGACATGTGGTGTGTCCGTAAAACAGAGGAGCAAATGGAAGTTTGCGTAGAGCTTAAGGTAAAGGATTGGCGTAGAGCTCTTTGGCAAGCGATTATCAATTTCCAAATAGCGAAACAATCATATATCGCTATCTGGTACAAATATATACAGCGAGTACAAAAGCAAAATGACCTTCTAAAGCAGTATGGCGTAGGCTTGATATCAGTAAGACCAAAGAGTGCAAAAATTATAATCCCATCAAAAGATAACGTCCAAGAAACCTGGAGAGAAAATAAAAAGGATTCATATAAAAGTCTTATAAGAGTATAATAAAGGTGTTAAGTAAATTGGATATTGAGCAATATATAACTTACCAACATAACGTACAACGGTTTTTTCGTGAGCATTCTGAAAAGTATTCTGGTGTCGTTATTCCTTTGTCAATAGCCACCTCTTTCCCTACGGGGACATATGGATTTATCCGGGCATTGTGTTCTAAGTATAATCATAAGTATGCAATAGATCCTCGAACACCTCTATTTCAAAAGAGTTGGGAACGTAACAATGTTAGACCTCCACATGTAAAAATGGCTAAAATCATGGGTGATGCATTTGAAACAAAAGGCTTAAACTCAAAGTTGGAACCGGACGATTTTTCTAACGAAGATATTCTAAGACAGATTACAAATAACTGTATAAATTTTCAAACGAGCTTCAAATCAAGACAAGAGGATGCACGGAAAATAAAAAAGTATAAAGAGCTGCTTGGTATTTCTGAGTTAGAGGCTTTGGGGAATCCTCAGTTTTTGATACCACCTTACTTTCTTTTTGAGAATGTTGACGATAAATGGTATGAAATTAATACTAAATGTATCCGGTATGCTGTAGAAATGGAATTAGATGCTCCCATACAACCAATACTGCATTTTAAAAAGTGGCCTGAAGTCAAGAGTTGGGACTTCATCCTTCAAATATTAAAAGAGAACAATATTGATGCTTGTTGGTTGTATCCAGATTTCTACAAAGAACACGAAGAGGATATTGATAGCTTAAAAGCCTATCGTTCTATTGTGGAAAGAAGCATTTCAGAAAAAGTAAAGCCTTATGTGTTATTCGGTGGTTACTATTCCGTCTTAATGCATTATTATGGCCTTTCTGGATTTGGCAATGGAATTGGTTATGGAGAATGGCGAGACAGCGGTTACCATCGTGGCGGCACGGCTATGACTAGAGTATATATATTGAAGTTGCACCGATATCTCGATGCTCCCTTAGCACAAAACATCATCGAAAGGGACGCTGAATACTTTGCTGAAGACACCGAATTACTTAGTGATTGCGTCGCTACAGGAAGGAATTTGAATGATTTAACGCTTGTTGAATGCCTTGACCACTTTATGGAATGTCGATATGCTGAAATAGAATTTGTTGCTAATAATCCTATTAGTGATGCCTTAAAGGAACTTGAGGAAACTCTTGAGCATCTTGGAAAAATAGGTCCAGAAGAAATGAAAAAATATGGAACGTCGCTAAACAAGTGGCGGGAAACTTTAGCATAAACCTTAGAACATCAAAAACATAAACAACCAACCAATTTTCAAT
>CAYNKU010000288.1:0-2432 GCA_964397865.1 uncultured Pirellulales bacterium
GATGACCTTATACAGTAACATCAAGGCTGGGGAACAACGATTTCCCGGCCTTTTTCCCGTTTCAAAACAACATCTCCTGCGATTCGGCAGGCGGGCGGGTTATATAGCAGGATTCGGTTGTAATGTCCGAATTCTTACAGCCGCAAATATGAATAGTTACGCCATGAGCATCTGCGATTTTTTGTATTCTGGCAAGGATAGTTTTTCTAACCTCTGTCGGAAGCATTGTGCCAACAGAATTTTTCACGCCAATGGGCAACTGAATTGACTTCGAATATGGCTCAAGAATTTTGTTGAGCAATACCTTATCTTCGATATTCTGTTTAAGGCTTTTGGTTATTGCCGGCCTAAGAAATAGAAAGCTTATCGCAATCTCTTTGCATCCGGTTTCGACCGTAGCTGCGAAGAGATCATCAATTTGTTGTTCGGAATCCATTAA
The DNA here is from genome assembly GCA_964397865.1 of uncultured Pirellulales bacterium. Taxonomy (GTDB): domain Bacteria; phylum Planctomycetota; class Phycisphaerae; order Sedimentisphaerales; family Anaerobacaceae; genus CAYNKU01. The sequence goes on from CAYNKU010000288.1 coordinate 440, forward strand.
GCCGTGAACGAGCGGATCGCAGCGCATAGACATTTTAACGTGCCCGTCACAGAGTCTTTTCAGTTGAGCCAGTTTTTCTTCAACCGTTGCGGTATGCGGTTCTACAATTCGCCTGATATTATTGTCAACCGTGGTTATTCCGATCTGGCCGCAAACAAGTAAGCTTTTTTGTTCAAAAAGTTGCACGGTTTGATCAGCGATCTTACCCTTGGTGACAAACTGTACGCCAATGCCTTTATCCAACAGCATCTTCATTACTTCAAAGCTGACCTGCTGAATTCGCTCAATCGGCTGAAAAGGATCGCAGGAAGGACAGAAATACACCGCTTTGGGCTTATTACGTTTCCTGCCGATTTCATCGGCGATTCGTTGTGGCATATCTTCATAGAGTTCGATGATATCATCGCCGGGATACACCGTATAGCCTTTTGTATAACAGTAAACACACTTGTGCGCACAACCAGCGGATATGTTAACGGTAGGAAACCCCGCCAGGCATCGAAGTCCAGACGGCGTTAAAAAATTAGTTTTATGCTGTTTTGTAGTTATTTTCAGCATCTTATATTAACAGTCTAACACTTCTTTCGTCGGTTTGATTTGAGATAAGCGTTTTCGTTTGACTACAAATGAAGTATTGAAATATTTGGCCAAAGCTCGGCCAGATATTCCGCAACAAGCCTGCGATGGCAATTGTCCGCTTTAGCTTCGCTGCATAAGAAACAGGTCATATCCATATTTCCCGGCTCGATATGTTTATCGATCTGGCGCCGAGCGATGATTGTCTTGAACCGTGTTTCATACTGCTGCCAGCTAATCAGTCTCTTTTTGTAATCATTAAATAATTGCTTAGTCGGTGCCATGATCGGTAGATGGATATAACTGGCTCCGACAATAACCTGCAAAAAATACTCGATGTCCTGCTTCTTGGTAAAGCCAGCCAACTGAGATGTGTTATACAAGCGCACATCTATAACTTGCCTTATACCAGCCTGCTTGAGTATTGTAAAAAACTGGCGGGCATTTTTGCCGGCATTGCCTATTGTAAAAATTCTAATCGTTTTTTCGCTATCAGATTCGTTCATCTACTGCTCCAGTGTTTTGCGTAATAAATATCAAAGTACACAGTTACAACAGTCGATGGACTCTTCCATGCCTAACGCTTTGAAGGCGTCAGTTTCTTCCATGCATAAACCGATTTGAAGTTTGGGTTGTAGTTTTCTTATTGTATCGATCAGAGTCCTATAGACTTCGATCCTTGCATTTATGGGAAAGCGGGTTCGTCCGTCTTTTGATTTGCCTTTTTCGAGCATATTTGAAATAGGATTATCTTTGCCTAATTTCCGTTCGGTAAGCTGCATTGCCCCGGAATAACTGCAAATTTGTCCCAAAGTGATACGCTCAAGCTGTACTGAGTCTAAAAGGTTTACCAAAAATCGACTGTATATATTTTGCCAGCCATCGATAGGAATAATTGGCATAACAACGGCACGCAGGCGATAGCCAGCATCTGCACACTTTTGCATCGCGGTGATTCTCTCTTCGGGTGAGGGCACATTTGATTCAAATCGTTCTGAAATCTCAGGCGGATTCAGACTCCAGGAAAGTATCGTATGGCCGTTGTGTTCCAGGTCGAGCAGATTCTCAATGTCACCACACTTAGTGAGCAATGTCAGCCTGGCATATTTTTGGCTTGCGAAAAACGGAACCATAATTCTGCTGTAGCCGGTCAAACTATCTAACGCCAATCCGTCCTGGAGCTTGCCTACATAAAACGGCGATGCGGAGATATTGATCAGCAGCTGGCAGTGGCATTGTTTTTGCAAAGTATCCAGCCAGTCGGGGTCCCAAATGTCTTCGCAGATAGTAAGTCCAACGGGTACGGAATTTACCTCGATGACCGCTGGGGCCTGGCCAGCGACAAAGTATCGGCGTTCGTCGAAACCTTCGTCGTTGGGCAGGCGTGCTTTGTGGTAGATCTTTTCGATTTTGCCAT
>CAYNKU010000288.1:2442-3167 GCA_964397865.1 uncultured Pirellulales bacterium
CGCCAATCCGTCCTGGAGCTTGCCTAAATAAAAAGCCGTTGGTTCGGCTAACTTGGATGCAGTGCTGGCAATCTGGTCAAGGATTTCGTCGATATTTACAAATATTTTTACAGTTGGCGAGAATTTTACGCCCGGCGTGCCTGCCAGATAACAGTATTGGCAGTCGTAGGGGCAAAAGCCATATGGCGAAAAATGCCAATAGTTCGGGCAAGTGTTACCATCTTCATCGCTGAATCTAAGCGCACTTTTATGCACACCAAATAACAATGTCTTTTTGCCTTTGTAATGTAGTTCCAATGGATCCGAACTGCCAAACTCAAAGCGATTATGAGAGATATCAAATCTTTCGATAACATGGGCTCCTGTGTACACATTACAAATCGCCTCCACGAAATCACGCTGTTGCGCGGTTTGACAACTGCCTTTGGTTAGCACAATTGTGTCAGGCTCGAAATACCGGGCCAGCCTCGGCTGATAGTCTCGGTTTGGATTTTCCGTTGAAAAAAGACTGGCCATAATTAGATTTTTACACTGCAAACTTGCCTTATCAAGATATGATTAATCCACATTTTATTGCATATTTTATTCACATACCCCCATTTTATAAACATTATACCAGAAAATGACCCAAATTTCAAAGAAATTCTGTCGCAAATTTTACTGATAACGCTATTGATTTAGTTTAGTTAGTGCCAGGGGATTACATCTTTTTTGAAAGTTCGTTA
>CAYNKU010000289.1:0-3150 GCA_964397865.1 uncultured Pirellulales bacterium
AGAGGTCGGGCGCGGGCGCGCCGTTGGGGCTTCGGTCCCCATCTGACGCTCCTTCACCCACGCCGTCCGCGCTCGACCGCCACACGATGATATCGCCAGCAGACATCTCCCCGCTCCACCCCATCAGAGATCCTTCCAGGTATGTTAGTCTATGTCTCAGCATGGAGAAAGACGGTTGGAAAGGCCGACCCCTATTGGCAGCAATCGAAGACGGTTGTGTTTGTGCGCTAACAGGCAGTCATCGCATACAGGCTGCACGAGATTCACACGTCGATGCAATCCCAGTGTATGTAATAGATGGTGTGAAGTTAGCTTCTATCCTTGCGGAGATTGGCGTCACATCAATCGACCCAAAAATAAGCAGAGAGGCTCTCCGTAGGTATGGAGATGAGACAGCCATCCAGCTTTTTGCAAAGGAAAAATTCTAGTGAAAGCAGTGCTTACCATACTGGCGTTGACGTTTGCCCCAACGGGGACCGGGGCCAGGAAAGGAGCCGGGCATGCGTCAAGATCAGATCGAAGTAATGGAGTGCACCGAAGCGTCGGAAGCTGGAATCGCGGCGGTGCTGCAAGCATGGATGGACTGCAGCAAGAAGACTGCGAACAGACTCATGAAGAAACACGATGGCATCGTACAGCGCGCGATCGATCTCGCTTCCTTCAACTACTATCCTGTGCTGGAGATCATGAAGAAGGAAGGCGCTGCGTAGACACGACCTCCTCTAGGCAGGCTTCTTCGGATGCCTGCCTGAAGGATGCCGTAGGGGTATCCTCCCAGAGGGGACCTGGGGAATTGGAAGGAGCTGAGGATCATGGGACGGAAAGAACTCAGGGAGTTGGTGCTCGAGGAGCATTCGAACGCGGTCTGCTACAGACCGCATTGCCGGCTTCCCGGCAAGCAGGACTTTGTCATCGCCGGCGAGGAGGGGATCATCGGCGAGGGCACGACGAAGCGCGCAGCCTGGAAGGACGCTGCCGAGAAGCTGACTGCGGCAGTATAGCCCCGACCGCCACTGCATGGCAGCTGGAAGCCGGGTCGCCGGCAGGGAGTAAGGCAAGCTGCCATGCGATGGATGCCGTGGTAGCATCCAAGGGGGCCGCTCTTATGGAAGGAGGTTCGCATGCTGTATCTGCACGAAGCAACGGCGGAAGTCCACGGCCGTTTCCCTGTGGACATGCTGTGTTACGAGAGTTGCTTTCCTGCAACTGCCGAGGACGCAGCCGCAATCGTGAAGTGCATGTGGCATGTCTCTGGTGTCTTGCGTGTCAAGCTCCAAGCCTTCTCCAAGAACAAGCAACACTGGACACCCGAGCGATGGGCAAACTTCGGTGTGCATCTCGTGGAAGGAGCCAGCCGCAAGGCGTAACCGCACGCACGCTCCGCTCTGTGGTGGGCTGTGCGTGTGCAGTTTTCATGGGGACCGGTTGCATGGAAGGAGCACAGCATGAGAGCAGTCATGGACCGGCCGGGCACGGAAGACCCGGTCGTGCTGCGTCGTCGGGACATTCGCTATCTCAGGGAGCAGGGAGGTCTCACGCTCTCGGAAGCGATCGAGGTCGTGGACGCTGCGGAAGCGGGCGATCATGTGTGCCAGTTGATGGTCGCGCGTGCGCACGCTCTGAACCTCTTCAGCATTCCGTACGGCGCGGAGTGTCTCGTCTCGTAGTGCTTGCCGTGGTAGTATGTCCGGCGAGGACAGGGACAATGGAAGGCGGTAAGAGGAATGAGCTACGATGCATGGATGAAGAAGGTGGACCAGGAAGTCAGCAAGCTGTGCGGTATGAGCGTGCACGACCTGCCGGACTTCCCGTCCTGGGATTTGTGGGACGCGGGGGAAACTCCCGAGGAAGCAGCAAAGGAAGCGCTCCGCGAAGCGGGATTCCAGGAGATTCTCGGCGAGTAGACACGACCTCCAGTGCATGGGCGCGGCAACTGCGGCACAGCGCGGATAATGTCCAGCGCCGAACGCTAGCGAACGCTCGCGCCCATGCGATGGATGCCGTGGAACTAAGGAACCCCGTGGGGACCGGGGGAGAAAGGAGCGTGTGGTATGGTGAAGGCAAAGCGGAAGAAGGAGCCGGAGACGCCGGAGCAGCGTCCGATACAACTCTATCTCTATCTCGGCGTAGTGGAGACCGGGAAGGATTTGTTGCGGCACTGCTACCTTACAGTGGACGAGAGCTGGGAGAAGATCCACTACGGGGTCAAGCGGCCGGATGTCTGGACGGAGGACGTGCGCTTCTACGGGAAGAGGTTCGGTCTGGCGCGGCCGGGTTCCGTGATCAGTATAGAGCACGACAAGGACGACGACCGCACCGTCTTCAGAGGTTCCGCCAGGATCGTTGGCAGCGTGGACGACGAAAGCGCAGCGTCCCGGTCTGCGACGAGTGCAGCGATCAAGACAGCGCACGATGCGAGGAAGCGCGCCAAGAAGGAAGGCTCCCGCGATCTTCAGATGGAGCTTCTGGAACCGCTGCGCATTGCATACCGTGCCTTGCACAACAGGCATCAGCGCACAGCGTTCATCGCACGGGTCAGCGTCTATCTCACAAGCTAAGGGGGCATGCAGTGGCAAGGATGCCGTTCGCGCGCTACCTTGCGCGCATAGTTGGCGAGACCCCTGCGCCCTACGTTATCGAGGCGATGGAGTGGCTCTGGGGCGAGTGGGCCGTGCGCCAGACAGTAGCGGCGCGCAAGTCGAAGCGCGTGCGCGACTACTACCTGTTCGTGCGCAGGGCCTTCCAGCGCTGCGATGACGCGCCGGGCTGCAAGATCCTCGTCGATGAAGGGAAGCTCTCTACGTGCGGGACCTACGGCCACGGCCACGTCTACGTCGGTGGCGTCATCAAGAAGGTAGACGTCGTCATCCTGGAAGCCACAGACGGGAAGCGCACGCTTGGCTTCGAGGTCAAGCTATTGCACGGAAGCATAAGGCGGAACGGTCGTTACGTCAAGCGCATCTGCGACACGTATGTCGTTGTGAGTCTGCCTCGCGGGGACCGGGGCGCAGGAAAGGAGCAGCGAGATGGCAGGATCGATGACAGTCGAGGAGGCAGCAGGGACCGTAATCCATGGGACACTTCTGCCCGCGGATTTGCTTCAAGCTTTTCTGGACCAGCTTCAGGTCATGGACGGACAGCGAGCAAGTG
>CAYNKU010000290.1:0-3150 GCA_964397865.1 uncultured Pirellulales bacterium
ATCCAGAACCAATGGTTACAAACTACCCAAAGAAGATATATACAAGCTGACAGCGATAGACGATTTGTTAGACTTAAATGAATTTTATGATAGAAAGAATCGTAAAAATCTATGGCAAGACGCACTGATTAATGAACGACACAATGCTCACTTTACGAAATAATTGTGTTTCAATTTTTAGCTTGTGCAATTGGTAGTCTTTATTGGCCATCCTGTATTTTAAAAGATTATAACAGCCACTCACCCATAAACAGCGGGCGGAAAAGATTAATTTTTGTGGCACTTCGGGTAGAAATCGGATATAAATCGGGAAATTTGGAATTTCCACCGTAATGCCGTCAGGCATGCTGTGCAGGTGTCCTATGGAGATATTTCAATTAAGGGACTCAAACTGACCGTACTATGGCCAATAATTAATATAACTGCTTATTTGACAAAATGTTTCACAAAATAAAAACAATAAAAAAGCCATCCCGATGTCGTTTCGGGATACCGCAATTTTGATATTTGATTTTTGATATTTCAAACTGGCCATCGGTCAGTTTGAGTAAGGGAGATTAGCGATGGTGGCGGAATTAACAAAATTACTGGCACAGGCCGATGTGCTGTCGGCGATTTACGACTACCAGCTCGTCCCGGGCAACGCGATCTGGCGATTCGCCCTGGTCCTTATCGTAATACTTGCGGCCATGATAGGCGGACGCGTCGCGCAATATATCGTCACAGGCTTCGCCAACCGCCGCGAGGCCAAACGCGGCGTAACCGTATCAACTCTTTTCCTCAAGTGCATAACAAAACCAATAACCGTCGCGGTCTTCGCCCTCGGCCTTTATGTCACGAAGTTCTGCCTCGTCTTCGAGGATAAAACCGCCGTCCCCGTCATCGAAGGCATCAACAGCGGCATCGAGCAGGCATGGACGCGAATAGCCTCGGCCGTCTGGGCCATCGCCGTCACCTACGCCATATACAAGCTCGTCGACATCGCCGAATTCTACCTCCAGCGCTGGACAAGCAAAACCGCCACAAAGCTCGACGATATGCTCGTACCGGTAGTTCGCAAATCGCTGCGAATCACGATAGCGGTAATCGCGGCAATTTACATCGTCGATAACATCCTCGGCCAGAACGTCCGCTCAATACTCTTAGGCGCCGGCGTAGGCGGAATCGGTATCGCCCTGGCGGCAAAGGATACCATCGCCAACTTCTTCGGCTCACTGACAATTTTCGCCGACCGCCCATTCCAGATCGACGAACTCGTAAGGATCGAGGGCCACCTCGGCCCCGTCGAGGAGGTCGGCTTCCGCAGCACCCGCATCCGCACCCTCGAGGGCCATCTCGTAACGATCCCAAACAGTGCGATCACAAATTCAACCGTCGAAAATCTCGGCAGACGCCCCTCGATCCGAAGAACCTCGGGCATAACCATAACCTACGACGCCGGCCCCGCCAAGGCCAAACGAGCCGTCGAGATAATAAAAGAAATCCTCGCTGACGTCCCGGAGGTCAACGCCAACGAAAAAACCCCGCCCCGCGTATATTTCGACCAGTTCAACGATTGCTCATTGAATATTTATATGAGCTACTGGGTAAAGCCCCCGGATTTCTGGGTCTATCAGGAGGTCAACGAACGAGTCAACTTAGAGATGATGAAGCGCTTCGAGGCCGAAGGTATCGAATTCGCCTTCCCCACACAAACACTATACGTAAAAAAAGATCAAGGCTAACCGCGGCGTCTCTTACGAACAAAAAACAGCGAACCAAAGATCAGCAGGCTCATCGTCGCCGGTTCCGGAACAACGCTCCAGCCCATATCTATCATCATCGCCCATTCAAGCCCCGAAACATCCCGCACAGTCTGACCGAGATTTATAAACGGACTCATTAAGTGATCTGGAAAAGCCCCTTCATCGAGGTGCGACAAGCTCGAGCCGCTCCTGAAGGGTGACGGCGCATAGATAGGAACCGGCGCGCCATAGTAGTCGACGGCATTTTCACCGATCCAGTACGCCGGATTGCTCCTCTCATTGAAATCGCCAGGCTGCCCTCGTGTCCCCGAGACCGGATAATCGCCCTCACCGTCGACAAGATTCTTATCCCACTCGGTCAGTCCCTGGTATGCGTCGCCGAGCCAGCCCCAGTCGTCGAAATAATAACTGTAGGTCGAGGTAAACCCGAGCGAATGACCGATCTCGTGCGTCATCACACTGCGAAAATCGATCTCAAGCCCACCCGGTAAACCTTCACCGAAATTCCACGAATAACTCGCAGCCGTAATATCGAGCAGGATAACCGTATCGAAGCCGTAAGTCGTCGTCCCCGGATCCATACCCTCCCGCCACACATATTCCGAAAGGTTCCACTGCGTCTGGCCGTCACCGACCCTGTAACTCGCCGAGCCGCCGAGCATCTGCGGACTGTAGCTGTCCAACTCGTCCCAGAACAAATGCATCCGAACCGGCCTCGCGGCCGTATCGGTAATCTGCGATGCCCACGTCCCGATCGAAGCTGCCACATCCACCATCTGCTGGGCCGTCCAGTCGGCAACGCCCGTATATAGACCGTCGGTGTCACCGGTATTATGGAATGTCACTTCGAAAGGCCCGTAATTGACTACCGTCGTTTCGCCATGTGCCGCGACGGCGATGATCAAAAGCACAACCGCCGCGCGCGAAAATCTCGCTCCTCTCACCCTGCTCTCTCACCCTTCTCCCCCCTGTCGCTTTTCTCCTTCTCTGACTCGAATTCAAAGTCCCCGCCGCAAACGCGCCCGAAACCTGAAACCATTATTGTACGAATTTCGATTCCCTAAGTCAAGAAAAAAACGGTATTTAACCCACAACGGGTGCGACAAGATTTTCTGGCGGTGCTATGCGGCCTGTTTTTGCAGTTGCCAGTAGCTTTTCCACGAATTCGACTGTTGCAAAGCTATTAACGCCATTATTGCATTGGCAGCCGGCCTGTCCCATCGCATCCCGGCACCCTTTAGCCGATAAGTCAAGACCTTGCACATTGCCTCTGTCGGCCCAGAACCTATTTGCCAGCCTTTCTCAATAAACTTCGGGTAATCACACATTTTAAACCTTTTGGCGATATACTGTACTCAACAGTCATAAGTTTGTTTTAGGCGGCTTTCTTAGTAGAGCCATTGTG
>CAYNKU010000291.1:0-3104 GCA_964397865.1 uncultured Pirellulales bacterium
GTCGGCTCGCAGTGACAGGAAAACGATCTTTACAATCCGTGAACGGTTACAAAAATTTTACATTGGAGGTTACGAATGGAAACGGAAGAAAAAGTTGTTGCCGTCAGAAAACGGCTGGTTTCTCTCGATGCCCTGCGAGGGTTCGATATGTTCTGGATAATCGGCGGTGCCCGCATATTCGCGGGCTTTACAAAGGGCACAGACAGTGAATTCATGCGAAATTATGTAATGCCGCAATTCAAACACGTTCCGTGGGAGGGCTTTAGATTCGAGGATTTGATAATGCCGCTTTTTCTTTTTATTGTCGGCGTCGCGATGCCTTATTCTTTCGGCAAGCGTCTTACGCTCGGTGACAGTAAGGCAAAACTCTACGGCCATATCATAAAACGCGTTGTGGTACTTTATCTTTTCGGGATGATCTCATGGGGCGGGGTCCTGAAATTTGATCTTTCACAGCTTTATCTTTATTCCAACACTCTCCAGTCGATCGCACTTGGTTATCTGATAGCCTCGATCTTTATCCTTCACTTAAAACCGATAGGTCAGTATATCGCGACCGCCGGCCTGCTGCTTTTGTTCTGGGCCCTGCTGGCGTTGGCGCCCGTTCCGGGATATGGCGCCGGCGTATACACACCCAAAGGCAATTTTGCGTTTTATATCGACAAGCTCGTTCTCGAACCTTACCGCCATCCATCGCCTTACACGTGGGTGCTGAGCACCATAACCTTTGGCGCTTCGGTTATGTTCGGAGTCTGGGCGGGGCAAATCCTGCGCTCGACAAAGACCGACAAGCAAAAACTCCTGTATCTTGTATATTGCGGCCTCGGCTGTATCGCGCTGGGTCTGATATGGAATATCTGGTTCCCGATAATCAAACATATCTGGACAAGCTCTTTTACGGTTTATGCCGCGGGCTGGAGTTATTTGTGCCTTGCCCTGTTTTACCTGATAATCGATGTACTCAACTTCAAAAAGTGGGCGTTTCCGTTTGTGGTTATCGGGATGAACGCGATTTTCACTTATATGATAGTGCAGCTTTTCGACTTCCGTATTCTGTCGGATATCTTCGTAGCGGGTCTTGAAAAGTGGACCGGCGACTGGCACGACTTTATCCGGGTAACATTGGCGTTCGGCATCCTCTGGTTAATGCTCTACTACATGTATAAGAAGAAAACCTTTGTCAAGGTCTAACTCCGGAATTTCAATAAGGCCGGCTGGGATATTATTTGCCTATGCAAAAACGTGAGAATATATTTTCGAGGATTTTCTCATCTATATTTTCACGCTGGATATCGCAGAGCCCCTGATACGCCGACCGCAGCATCATGGCGGCCAGTTCGTCATTGCCCGCCCGCAATTCAGCTATCGAGGCGCTTATATTTTCCATCGCCTCGGTTACCATCTGCCGATGTCGGGCAGTCAGCGCGATCGAGCTTTGTCGGGGTTCGGAACCGACTTTCGCTATTTGGCCGGCAGTTAGCGCAATTATTTTTTTATCGATTTTTCTTTTAAGCCCATCCAGGCCCGCACCTGTTTTAGCACTTGTCGGCAAAAACGTCCGGCCGAATAAAACCTTTAACCGCTCTAACCCGTCGAGACAATCTTCCTTCGAGAGCAGATCGCATTTTGTCGCAACCGCTATCACGGCCGCGGTATCCCGCGGAGCGATCAGTTTGCGTATGGCCTTATCTTGCGACCAGTCGTCTTTGGATATATCTGCGCAAAAAATAACCAGATCGCTGTTACCGAGGGCCTCGACGGCCGATCGCTGCGCGAGCTGGTCCAGTATTGATTCCGCTTCTGTTACAAGCCCTGCGCAATCGAATAATACGATCTCGCCATATCCGAGGGTAATGACGCCGGTCAGGACGTCTCTTGTAGTCTTTTGCCGGTCGGAAACTATACTCCTGTGCTCGCCCAGCATCGCGTTTAGTAAACTGCTCTTGCCCGCATTGGGTGAACCCGCTATTGCCACCGACGGCAGATCGACGAGCCTTTCACAGCGGATACTGCCAGCGAGCAGTTGCTCGAACCGCTCTTTTATCATATCGAGCTTCTCGACGGCGCCATCGACACTGATAAACTCGACATCCTGGTCACTGAAGTCTATTCGGCCTTCTATAAGGCTCAGGCAATCCATTATGGCGGAAGCGATCTTTCGGCTGCTCTCGGCCAGTCGGCCGGAAAGTAATTTCTCGGCGGCTGAGATTTGAAATTTATTGCTGCCGGCGATGATCTCGCCGACCGCTTCGGCCTGGGAAAGATCGATCCTGCCGTTAAGATAGGCCCTGGCGGTAAATTCCCCCGGCCGGGCCAATCGTAAACCAAGGGCTAAAAGCCGCTCCAAAAGGGCCTCTGTGGCCGCTGGATTGGTATCTATGTGAAGTTCGGCGAGCGTATCGGCCGTATAGCTGGCCGGCGCCGGGAAAAAATAGAGCATCGCTGGCAGAGAAAAATCGTCGGTGATTTTTGTTTTCCCCCGCGAGATGCCGCGAGTCTTTGCCGGGGGTGCGGGCTGGAAAATTTTCTGACATACATCGGCTGTCTCGGGCCCGCTTATGCGGATTATCACCCGACCCGGGCCGGGTGACGAACTTACAGCCGCGATTGTATCGTTCGGATTATACACGTGAAATAACCACAGCCAATAACAGTGACGCCTGCCGCCTCAAGCTTGTTTGTCCAAGCCCGGCGGTCAATAATTTTTGTAGAAAGGCTTGGGTTTCTTCTTTTTGACCTTGCCGCCTGTTTTACTCGTTACAGGAACCAGTCCCTTGCTTTCGGCCTGTTCTTTCTCGCGGATATGTTTGCGGATAACATATTGCTCGAGGACTCCGGCGAACGTACTTGCCATAATATAAAGGTTCAAACCCGACGGCGCCTTGTAAAGCATCAGCGGAAACATTATTGGCATCATAATCATCATCATCTTCTGCTGCTGAGCGACCTGCGGATTGGCAGCCGCCGTCGCCTGTTTGGGCATGAGTTTCTGCTGCATATAAAATGCGACGCCCATAAGAATCGGCAGAAGATTGAACGAATTGAGTTTGCCGAATATCGGAAGCGTTATCTCTTTGAACCTGAACAAGGCGTCCGGCGCGGAA
>CAYNKU010000292.1:0-3102 GCA_964397865.1 uncultured Pirellulales bacterium
CTTTAACTCTCGGTTCGGTCAAGCTGGATAAGGGTTCCACGAAGGTCGTCATCCGGGCCGTCAATATCCCCGGCAAAAAAATGTTCGACATAAAAGCCGTCCGCCTCAAACGCCTCAGGTAAAATCCCTACTCTCATCCCTAAGCATGAGAAAAAACTGGACTTTTCCACACCAGCGGGAGATAATATAAACAGTCTTACAGGCTAAGAGAAAAATTTCCGATTCCGTCCCCGTAGCTCAATTGGATAGAGCGTTGGCCTCCGGAGCCAAAGGTTGCGCGTTCGAGTCGCGCCGGGGATATTTTGAGAGATTTTTCGCTCAAAATAGAGCAGGTGATTATTACAATCACCTGCGGTCTACTGTTCTCCGTCAGGAGTCCTCGGGACACCTGATCAACTGTTCAACTGCTCAAAAGGATTTGACCTATGGCAACTCTGGTAGGTATCGATGAAGCCGGTTTCGGCCCTATCCTCGGGCCCCTGGTCATTTCCTCCTGCGCGTTTTCAATGCCAAGATCAAAACTCGATGCCGACCTCTGGCAGGTACTTAAAAAAAGCGTCGGCAAAACAAAAAGGCGCCTCCTCGGCCGACTCCTGATCGCCGACAGCAAAAAAGCCTACAATAGATCCGCCGGCCTGCGTCATCTCGAAAGAACGATCCTCACTTGCCTCAAATACTTAGGCAATCGCCCCGCAACACTAACCGAACTTGTCTCCCTTCTCTGCCCCGACTGCCTTGAACGATTAAGCGCCTACCCCTGGTACCAAAACGCCGCTGAATATCCGCTGCCTCCGGAGCCGGCCGACCTCAAGATCGCTTCATCGGTATTTGCCGCCGACTTAGCTGCGAATAATATCGAACTGCTCCGGATGCGATCCTGCTGCCTGGACGTCGCGACATATAACACAATGGTAAACGCCGTCAATAATAAGGCCAACGTTCTTTTCACCGCTATCTGCCGACTGATAAAAGAAACCTTCGACAATTTCGCCGATGACGATCTGCAAATCCTTATCGATCGCCAGGGCGGCAGAACCCGCTACCGCAGAAACCTCCAGAGAATGTTCCCCGACATGCAGCTAACGATTATCACCGAAACCCCCAAACTCAGCAGCTATGAACTCGACACCGCCGGCAGAAAAATGAGACTCCATTTCGCCGTTGGCGCCGACGACCGCTTCCTGCCCGTCTCGCTGGCCTCGATGACAAGCAAATACCTCCGCGAACTGATGATTGCCAACATTAACCGACATTTCACCTCTTTAGTTCCCGACCTCAAACCCACCGCCGGCTACTGGAAAGACGGCCTGCGATTCATCGCCGACCTAAAAGCTCATCACCCCGACGTCACCTACGACCCAAACCAGTTCATCCGCTGCAGATAAAAATACCCCACCACTTTTTAGATAATTTTCTCAAACCCATGGATTTGCCACCATTGGCGATATGGCCACAAATCCTGTATTTACCGCTACTTATCTTCTCAAAAGCACTATTGGCCGGCAATATCAAAAATTCTTTCTTTTTTTGTAATTTTATCTTTACAGTTCTGCCGAAGTAATACATAATGTATTAAGCGTATTAATACAATTTTGATCTTAAGGCTTGTTTTTAGCGGATAAAGCGATAAATATGGGTTTATGGATTCAAATATCAGCAGGATCGAACGAGCCGATTTACAGCCAGTTGGCTGAACAGATCGGTCGCGCCATCGCCATGGGTCGACTTTCGGCCGGTGATCGACTTCCGCCGGTGCGTAAGTTGGCCGCCGAACTCGTGATCAATCCCAACACGGTTGCACGGGCGTATGAAGTTCTCGAGCGCGCGGGCCTGCTGACAACAAAGACCGGCTCCGGCACGTTTGTCAGCGATCCGAAAATGCGAACCGGCGACGCCGCTGATACGAATATGCTCGCCGAGCGGATGGATACACTTATAGGTCGGGGTTTGAATCTCGGATTCGAGGACAAAGAGCTGCTCGGTTTATTTAAGAGTCGATTGGAAAAATTTATGAGACGGCGAAACATGAGGAAGAAAAATGAGTGAGACCGTACTGGAAACAAAAGCCCTTACGAAATATTACGGAGACTCCCTGGCGGTGAATCATATGGATTTACAAATTCCACGCGGATGCATCTGCGGTTTTATAGGCAGAAACGGTGCTGGCAAAACTACGGCTATAAAATTGATGCTTGGTTTGTTAACACCGACGACAGGAAGTTCTGAAATACTCGGCTGCGATTCGCAGTTCCTGACTCCCGACATTCGCCGGCGGGTTGGCTATGTTACCGAAGGGCACAGACTCATTAAGTGGATGAAAATTTCAGAACTTGAGAAATTTCAGAGGGCGTTTTTCCCGAAACAGTGGGATGGAAAGTTTTTCACCGAAATGATCGACTACTTCGCCCTTAGCCCGAATCGGAAGATAAAGACCCTCTCGAACGGCCAGCGGGCACAGGTTTCACTCGCCCTGGCGCTTGCGCCGAACCCGGAGCTTTTGATAATGGACGATCCGACACTTGGCCTTGATGCCGCTATCAGGCGACAGTTTCTCGAGGGTATGATCGAGCTTATTATGCGGCAGGGCAGGACGATACTTTTCTCCAGCCATATTCTCGGCGACGTAGAACGTGTCGCCGACAGGATAGTAGTGATCGATAAAGGTATCGTTCGAGCGGATTGTAAGTTAGAGGAGTTTCAGCAGGCTGTTGTAAAGGCAATTGTCAGCTTCACCGGGCAGCCACCGGCGGATGTTGATATACCGGGATTACTGCATTGCAGGGCGGTTGAGAATACCCTTGAGCTTGTACTGGTGGGGACAAGCGAGCAAAAGATATCCGAGTGGGCCGAATCGACCGGTGCCAATGGCTGCGAGATTGTAAAAATGAATCTCGAAGACCAGTTTATCGAGTTTACAGCGCCGCCTAATCATCGAAAGATTTTTCAATGGGAGAAAAAATAAAATGAGATATGCTTCATTTTTGCGAAAGGAGCTTAGGGAGTGCCTGCCGTGGATGGCAGCCGCAGCGGTATTTCTAATCGTATTCGGTGCGATTAGCCTGTGGGGTCAAATGATTCAAAGCCAATGGTCACACCGTTATC
>CAYNKU010000293.1:0-3095 GCA_964397865.1 uncultured Pirellulales bacterium
GGTCAACATCACTATCATCGGTTCGGATATTAATTTGGGCTGAAATGGAAGGTTTTTGCAGAATCAGCAAAGCCGGCTCCGGTATCCTATTTTACAAAAAACAAAACGCTTTCTCGAAAATCAAAATCGACCACGATCATTCGCGCAAAACAGGCCTGACATTTTCCCCGCTGCCGACCCGCGCCGTCAATTCTGTGCTCTTGTCAACACATCGTTTCTGCAGGTGACTGAGCACATTCATAAAATTTATATACGAGTCATAAGGTGAATCGTAGGGATTGAAATATTTATGAACATCGCCGTCGGCGAAATACTTCGTACACATATAGTAAAAGTGGTCCGAAGTCTGCAGCTTTCGCCAGTCCGTTATTATTTTTTTATCGTCGGATTTTTTAATCTTCTTCTCGATCCTGTAAAGCTCATGAATCGCGTTCGACTGCATAGCGTTTCCGAGCCATGCGGAAAGATCTCTTTCGATATCCGCCCAGCTTATCAGGTGCGGAACATCCACCGTATCGGCCGCGTCATAAGACTCTACTATCTCGCTCGGCGTCTTGAAGTCGTTATCCGGATGCTTGAGGATATAATGAGGCAGGTGCCGCATAAAATCGAATATGCCGGTGTCCTCCCACTGGTGCTCGCCGAAAGTCTCATAGTCCATAAAGAGGTTCACGATATTACCGTTACCGTTGACTTCGCTGACCCAGCCCGCGAACTTCTCCGCCGTCAAAGGCCACTCAGCCCAGCCCCTGTTCGAGAATCTAAACGCGATATCGTCACTGAGCGCATAGTTCTTCAGCAGCAGTTTCAGCTTCTCGCAGCCGGCCGGACGATAAACAAAATTAGGACTCCTGTACCCCAGAATGTGGTCCGCCCCTTCGCTCAGGATAGCGTCAAAACACCCCATCGATTCGATATACTGCGCAAGATCGTTATTATATATCAGTTCCGTATTCCTGAAAATCCGAGGACTCTGACCGAATAGCGATTTGATACATTCGCGGTGCTTCTGAACCTGCTCGGCAAATTCCTCACGCGAATACAAAAAGCTCAGGCTGTGATAATAAGTCTCCGCCAGGAACTCCACACATCCCGTTTCCGCCAGCGCATCGAATGTGCTCATTACCTCCGGCGAATAAGTCTGAATCTGTTCGAGAAGCGTACCGGTTAAACTGTAGGCGATCTTAAATCGCCCCTCATATCTTTTTATTAAATTCAAAAGCAGCCGATTGGCCGGAAGATAACACTTATTCGCCACCTTCCTGCAAATGAAAGAATTCTTGTGATCGTCGAAATAATGCGAATTGCTGTCGAAAACTGTGTAACGCCTCAAGCGAACCGGCTGATGAACCTGAAAATAGAAACAAACCGAAGCCATAGTATCTTTGCTCTCTCCTTAAAGCAAATTCAAACCGCGACCATTGCTTCCTCGTAGATACGCGCACACTTGGCCGCCGAATCTTCCCACCGCAGTTTCCTAACTTCATAATTGCCGTAATTCCGCAGCATCATCTGCAGAGGCGGATACTTCAAAACCGCCACGACCTTATTGGCAATATCATTGATGTCCCAGAAATCCACTTTCAAAGCATGAGTCAAAACTTCCGAAACTCCGCTTTGCCTGCTGATAATCACGGGAACATCGTTATCTAACGCCTCCAGCGGAACAAGTCCGAAAGGCTCGGAAACAGAAGGCATCACAAAAAGATCCGCCATCCTGTATATCTTCTGAACCGCCTCGCCGCGCAAAAATCCCGTGAAAAGAACCTTGCTGCCGATACCGAGTTCCGCGGCTATCTCCACCGCACGGTACATCATATCCCCCGTCCCCGCCATCACGAACTTCACGTTATCCATCACCTCCAGGACTTTCTTCGCCGCCCCGAGGAAATATTCCGGCCCTTTCTGCATCGTGATTCGCCCGACAAATAAAACTATCTTTTCGTCCTTTTCGATTCCGCTCTCCGAAAGAGACCATTTCCCGCCGCCGTTGCGGTCAACGCCGTTATGTACCACCTCGACCTTGTCACCGCTGACCCCGTATCGGCTGATTATAATATTACGGGTAAAATAACTGACCGCGATAACCTTGTCCGCCGCATGCATCCCCTCTCGCTCGATATCGTAGATCATCTGGTTCACATGCTCGCCGCTGCGGTCGAATTCCGTGGAATGAACATGCACCACAAGAGGCTTATTCTTCATCGCCGCAACTACTATTGCCGCCGGATAAGTCATCCAGTCATGTGCATGAACTACGTCAAAATCCTCCCGCTGGGCCAGCTCAGCAGCGATCGCCGCATAGCGATGCACCTCGCTGTACATATCCCCGCTGTAATCGCATTTGCCGCTGCTCATTTCTACGAACTTATCGGCCCCTGAAATACCCCCAAGACGCCTTTGCTTTTCCAACAAAGTCTCTTCAATCACCTGCTGGTAACCTTCAGCCGTCAAATATGGCTTCAGCGGCGAATCCAACTCACGAAATTGTACGTTCTTCAGTGCCTCCCGACCCAACAATTTGCCCGCGCCGCCCCCTTCCGATAACAGGGAAAACGGGCTCAGAAGCCTGACGTGCGTCGCGTACCTGTTCTCCACCATTTTGGGCAGAACAAATGTCACCTTCATGTCAAGCTGGTCCATCGCTTTGGTAAGTCCGTAGCACGCCGTACCAAGACCGCCGCTGATAAAAGGCGGAAACTCCCAGCCTAACATGAAAACTCTCATATTTTCCCCCTCTGTTCCAAAAACATAAGCCCCTCCTTAATAAGGACTTATCGCCACTGCTCGCTGCGAAAACAAAAAAACCTACCGTAGGCCTACTCAAATACCGCAGGCCAATGATGGTTATTTTATCGGCAAGAACTTACCTCTTCTTAACTTAGAGCCGACAAAAAACCGTAATATTTTACTCTCTCACATATAAAATCGGTTTTTTACACGGAACTGATGAATAATTTTCAAAAAATTAAAGGTTTCAAAAACAAAAATGAGGATTTTACCGGCCTGTTAAGAAAAATAAAAAATTTTAGTATCGTCCCAAAGTTTGTGGACGGCACAGATAGTTGCGGCCTCTCAGGACAGAACCGAGAGAA
>CAYNKU010000294.1:0-3075 GCA_964397865.1 uncultured Pirellulales bacterium
TGACCGGCCGGCGCATCGGCGGTATTACGAACCATACAGCCCGTAACGACCGAATCATACACCCCATCCATCAGTATCCCGCAATTCTCACAGTCCTGGAACGAACAGCCCGAAATATTGAACCGTCGGCAGTTTTCGAGGATAAGCCCCGCCTCCGAGCGGTTCACATCGGTAACCTGCAACGCGGCAAGGACAGCATCACTGCAGCCGCGGAAAACAAGCCCGTGTCCGATTCTTCTTCTAAGTTCTTTATTACTGTCGAAGATATTCGCGCCGACAGCGATACTCGAGCAGTTTTCGATCAGCATCGACCTGCTTTCGCCCTGGAAGAAAACGTTCCCCGTAACGGTAATACCCCGCGTATATTTCAGGTGCAGGTTATAATCGATATCGCTTAATATATTATTGGCAATCGCAACGAATTCTATCGTCCGATTCTCTCTGCCGACGGTTCTTATATTCGCCGATTCGATCCCGTTTTTAGTATGCTGAATCGTGCAGCCTGTTACCGCGATCTCCGCGATCGAGCCGCCGCCGGAGATATCAAGCAGAACGTTCGCGGTAGAGGGGCTTTCTTCATCCATATTGAATTCTATATCGCAGTTCCCTATCTGCAAATTATACACCGCTCCGCCTCGAACGATTATCCCGCCGCCCGGATTATAGCTTATGTGCGAATTGCAGATATTACTCTGATGAAGATTAACATTGTCATAAAAGATACCGATCCCGCGGTTCTCATAGATATGACAGTCCGAGATGACCAGGTTCCTGTTGGTCCCTGTCAGGCGGATTCCGTTAAGCGTCTTTCTTATCAATACCCGTGAGATCGTCGTCTTCATAGTCCCTGTTATTTCCAGCCCGCAGGCCTCGGCGTGCTCTCCGACGATTTCAATACCGTCGATCACCGGCATTCTCTGTTTCTGCCAGACGTTCGGTTTTACCGAATCCGGACTGGCCGTCCCCCCGTGAGTACCGACTATCTTAAACGCCGCCCCCGCCCCCGCCATTACGATTTTAGCCGTCCCGTTTCCCACAATCGAGGCAGGCCCCGATTTATCCAGATCGACCAATACCGTCCTTTCGAGCCTGTAAACGCCCGTCGGGATATAAACGCTGCCGCCTCTATCCAAAGCCGCCTGAAAGGCACTGCTGTCGTCACTCACACCGTCCCCAACCGCCCCGAAGTGCCGGACATTAACTAAAGCCCGTAAATCACGTTCCAGAGGTTTGGTTAATGAACCATTCTCAGTGCACCCAGCTGCCCAAACCAGGCAAACGATAATAACCAAAATAGAACACTTTTTCATAAGTTTAGCTCCTTTTTCCCAAATAAATCGCTGATTATCGCAAAATACGGATTTCCTAAAAGCCATGACGTTAAGCAATAGCCGCTTTACTGTCAAGACAAAGCCTCTATCGCACGGAAAATAACCACTGGAACCTGAAAACGCGTAAATTTTAAAAAATCCTTGTTTTAATGCCCTTGATTGCGTTATTATGTTGTGTTTTACGATATACCGAACTGAAATTGAAAAAGAGCTTTTTTTGGAGGTCCAAAAACGTGGCTAATACCAGCGATATTCGCAACATTATTCTTTTAGGACACGGCGGATGCGGCAAAACCTCGCTCGCTGAAGCGATTTTATATAAAACCGGCGCTACAAATCGACTCGGCAGTGTTGACGATAAAACCAGTATCTGCGATTACTACGAACAGGAGAAAGAGCATCAGCACTCGATACAATCAGCCGTCGTACACGCCGATTACAGCGGCAAACTGATTAATATCATAGATACCCCCGGCTATCCCGACTTCATCGGCCCATCCATAAAAGCGATCCCCGCCGCCGAGACCGCCCTTATCGTCATCAGCGCCTCCGCGGGCATCGAGACCAATACCCGCAAGCTCTTCGAACAAACCGCCGCGGCAAATATGGCCCGCGTAATCGTGATCAACAAAATCGACGCCGAGAATCTCGAAATGCCCGAGCTTGTCAAAAACATCCAGGATACCTTCGGAACCCAGTGCCGCTGCGCGAACCTGCCCGCCGCCGACAAAACTTCGGTCATAGACTGTGTCGATAACGAAACCGGTGACAGTCTCTTCGGCGACGTCGCCGCCGCACACAACGAGCTCGTCGAAAGTATAATCGAGGCCGACGATGAGCTTATGGAAAGCTATCTCGGCGGTGAAGAAATATCAAAGGAAAAAATCGCCGCCGTCTTCGTCAAGGCCCTTGTCAGCGGAACGATAATACCCGTAGTCTTCACCAATGCCAGAGAGGAAACCGGTATCAGCGAATTGCTCGATATCATCGTAAAATACACGCCCTCACCGGCACAGGCAGCACCCGTCGAACTCGTCGATGGCGATCAAAAAACTCCTCTCTCACCCAATGCCGCAGGCCCCCTTGCAGGACTGGTCTTCCGCGTAGGCTTCGATCCGCGAACGAATATGAAATATTCGTCCATTCGAATCTTCAGCGGCAAAATCAAATCCGATACCAACGTACTGCGTAACGACGAGAAAAAAGCTCTCCGTCCCGGCCACATCCTCAAAAGCCAGGGACCCGAAAACAAAGAAATTGATACCGGCATCGCCGGTGATATCATCACCCTCGCCAAGGTCGAAGATCTCAAAACGGGCGATCTCATTCACGACGGCAAACTCAAAGGCAAAATCACGATGCCCGACGTCCCCGAACCGATGTACTCTCTCGCCCTCGAGCCCGCCGCAAGAGGCGACGAGCAGAAGATCGGCTCAGCTCTTGATAAGTTGTGCGAGGAAGACCCCTGCTTCAAGGTCTCACACGATCAGCAAACCAAGGAACTGGTCATAAGCGGCCTCGGAGACCTGCACTTGCGAATCATTCTCGAAAAAATGGCCCGGAACTTCAACCTGACCGTCAATACCAAGCAGCCCAAAATCCCGTACCGCGAGACCATAACAGCAAACGCCGACGGCCATTACCGCCACAAGAAGCAGACCGGCGGCGCGGGCCAGTTCGGCGAGGTCTATCTTCGCGTCGAACCCGCCGAGCGCAACTCCGATCCGCCGCTCGAATTTAGTTG
>CAYNKU010000295.1:0-3069 GCA_964397865.1 uncultured Pirellulales bacterium
TTTGTCCGGCCTGCTTCTGTGGGGATTTCAATAAACCCTTCGCAGCTAAGCGGCAGATCGTACTGACTTATCTGATAATTCTTGGGAAGGTCAGGATAGTAATAGCTTTTCCGGTCCCATTTTGTAAATCGCGCTATCTCGCAGTTAAGAGCAAGTGCCGTCAGAACCGAAAATTCATACGCCTTTTTATTCATCACCGGCAGTACCCCCGGCATACCGAGGCACACCGGGCACACCCTGCTGTTGGCGGCCAGGCCGAATTCCACAGCGCACGAGCAGAACATTTTGCTCTCCGTGCGAAGCTGCACGTGGATTTCCAGGCCGACTATTATCTTGTACTGCAAATCACTCATTTTTCACATCTCGTATCTCGAATCCCATGTCATTCTATCATAAAAAACCCCGCCAACGACAAAATTTTCCTGAACATTTTACCTGAGTTTGATATACTCTCAGCAATAAAGTGTAATCCCGGATTTGCCAGATGAAGTGTGACATGTCACAGATGAAGCGTATTTTACTTGTTTTAATGGTCTTTATATGTTATTATTGGACGAACACGATGTAGCGGTGTTCTTTTTTAATGCACCGTAAAAAGACACTTATATTGGGAGGTAGCTAATAATGAAAATGAAAAAGTATTTGATTTTGGCCATTGTCTCATTCTCTATTCTTATAGTTCTGTGGCCGGCACAGCAAATTACTGGTGAAACTGACTTGTCGGCAAAAGAGAAAAAGACTGACAGCAATTTAACAGCTCTTGAAAAGTTAGCGTTATCTTATAAGGGGGTAGGGACTGGTGAAAAGGAGGTTTTGCAGGGGCTGGAGGGCGTGTTGGTTATAGTCGAAGATATGCGACCAGAAGCAGAGAAAAAGGGTTTGACAAGACAAGCCCTTCAGACCGATACGGAATTGCAGCTTAGGCAATATGGTATTAAGGTGCTTACTCCTGAAGAATGTGTATCAACGCCAGGGGGACCATATCTTTACATAAATGTGAATGTAATTATAGGAGGAGAAATCTATGCTGCAGCGGCAATAACAGTCGAGCTTCGTGAAGAAGTTTTATTATTGAGAGAACCGAAAAGAACTTATTATGGTGCTTCTACATGGAAAACGGGCCACGTGGAGAGCCTTGGGTTACGTAGAATAAAAGAGATAAGGGGATCCGTGAAAGACCACGTTAATGAGTTCATCAACGATTATCTTGCAGCAAACCCGAAGGAACAGTCGACAACAGAAAAAGACAAGAAGCCAAAAGACGACTAAGCTGCCATCCTGTTACTGCTCGGCTTGGGTATAAAACGTCTATGAGTCAAAAGGAGTAAATAGGAATGATTACCATATATTGGCATTGTCTTGAAACGACAGCATCTGATGAAGATGAAAAATTCGTGGCTGGTGCATTAGACCAGTTGGCTCAACACTTGAAGGCCGAACCAATCAAATTGTCGATAAGCATAAAGCGACTCGGTAATCAGTCTAATTTGGCAAAAAAAATAGCTAAAGAATTAGATCAATTGAATGACGAAAGAGACGCATTTAGCAAATGTGAGGGTGCCATAGTGTCTGCCTTCTATATTGGTGGCCTTATTGGCACAAAGCTCCTTGTTTACTGTTCCCCAAATAGCAAAATTGCTCTCGCTGCCCAAAAGAATGTGCCACACGCCGAATGGGGTGCGACGTGTGAGTCCTTCGCCGCTGTTTACAGTCTGAACAACAAAAGTGCCATTTTCCATGAGGCTTTGCATCTTCTGGGAGCCAACGATTGCTATGATCTTTCTAAATCAGATTGTGGCCCGAACTGTGAATGTCCGAATTGTATCATGCAGTTCGAAGCCACAAGAGCCAATGTTAGGAACTGGCCATTCCTGTGTGACGCAAACATCCAGAGGATGCAAAAGCGAATTCGAGAGTGGAAATAGCAATCTTAGACTGAAAGACTGCTTAAATGGAAAATGTCAGGCAATATAATCCATTAGCTTGACTTTTATCGGCATTCTAACGGCTTCTTGTTGTGCCAATCAGTTTGCGATTCGAACATCCTTGCGATTCGAAGTAGTTTTTCTTCCGCAAAGGCCGGTGCCAGTATCTGCAGACCTATCGGCAGGTTCTGCGAATCGAAACCGCAGGGGATACTAACTGCCGGAATACCCGCCAGGTTCGCGGGCACGGTATAGATATCGGATAGATACATCTTAAGCGGGTCGTCGATTTTTTCGCCGGCCTTGAAGGCCGTTGTCGGTGAAACCGGCATCAGGATACAATCACACTTTTCAAAGGCCTTCGTGAAGTCACCGCGTATGAGGCTTCGGACTTTAAGGGCCTTTAGATAATACGCGTCGTAATAGCCGCTCGAGAGCGCATAGGTGCCGAGCATTATCCGCCTTTTAACTTCCTTACCGAACCCTTCGGCGCGGGACTTCGAATAGACCTCGACATAATCAGCCGGCTTTGCGGTGCGGTGGCCGTAATGAACGCCGTCGTAACGGGCAAGGTTGCTCGATGCCTCGGCTGTCGCGATTATATAGTAGGCGGCGATGGCGTAGTCGAGATGCGGCATATCGATCTCAATGATCTCGGCGCCGAGTTTTTTATAGACTCGGGCGGCGCCGGCGAGGGCTTTTCTAACCTCTTCATCGGCCCCGGCATTGAAACGCGGCGCGACGGCGATTTTCAGACCTTCGACAGGCTCGTCGATCTTTTCCAGATAATCACAAACAGGCGCGATCGTTTCGTCAACGCTCGTACTGTCAGAAGCGTCGCAACCGGCGATAACATTCATCATCAAAGCCGCGTCGGCAACGTCAGCGGTCACCGGCCCGATCTGGTCAAGGCTCGAACCATAGGCGACCAGGCCGAATCGCGAAACCCTGCCGTAAGTGGGTTTTAATCCGACGACGCCGCAAAAACCCGCCGGCTGGCGGATCGAACCGCCCGTATCACTGCCGAGTGCCGCGAAACACAGCCGCGCCGCCATCGCGGCCGTCGAGCCGCCGCTGCTGCCGCCGGGGACGCAGTCCTTGTTCCACGGGTTGACGGTCTTTTTCAGTCCCGAGTTCTCCGTAC